>JAGBTO010000004.1 GCA_017631285.1 Alistipes sp. | reverse complement strand
AAGGCGGTTGATCTCTCTCGTCCAGAGTTCGTTCGCAACATCGTGGATCCTATCAACGCATTGAAGGGTGACGACCTCCCAGTATCGGCATTCAACGGTCGTGAGGATGGTACTTGGGACAACGGCACAGCCGCTTACGAGAAGCGCGGTATCGCTGTGAATGTACCAGAGTGGGATGTGAACAACTGTATCCAGTGTAACCAGTGTTCTTATGTCTGCCCTCACGCTGCTATCCGTCCATTCCTCGCAACAGAGGAGGAGGCTGCTGCAAGCGGTCTTGAGTGGAAGCAGGGCTTGGGTGAGACCAAGGCTTACAAGTTCCGTATTCAGGTATCTCCACTTGACTGTACAGGTTGCGGCAACTGTGTTGATGTATGTCCATCGAAGACCAAGGCTTTGGTTATGAAGCCATTGGAGTCACAGATGGCTCAGGCTGAGAATTGGAATGCTGTAATCAATAACGTAGGTTACAAGCAGGTTGTTGATAAGACAAAGTCGGTTAAGAACTCACAGTTCGCACAGCCACTCTTCGAGTTCTCGGGTGCTTGTGCTGGTTGCGGTGAGACACCTTATATCAAGACTATCACACAGCTTTTCGGCGATAAGATGATGGTTGCTAATGCTACGGGTTGTACTTCAATCTACTCTGGCTCGGCTCCATCTACTCCATACTGCACCAACGAGAAGGGTCAGGGTCCAGCTTGGGCTAACTCACTCTTTGAGGATAACGCCGAGTTCGGTTTGGGTATGCACACAGGTGTTGAGAAGTTGCGTGACCGTGTACAGGCTTATATGGAGAAGGCTATCGCCGAGTGCGAGAAGTGCTCTCCAGAGCTTAAGGCTACAATGCAGGAGTGGATTGAGAATCGCTCATCATCTGCAAAGTCTGCCGAGGTTTCAGAGCGTCTGATTCCAATGATGGAGGCTTGCGGTTGTGATGCTTGCCAGAAGATTCTTGAGATGAAGGATTGGTTGGTGAAGAAGTCACAGTGGATTATCGGTGGTGACGGCTGGGGTTACGATATCGGCTTCGGCGGTGTGGATCACGTATTGGCATCGGGTGCTGATGTGAACATCCTGGTTGTTGATACCGAGGTTTACTCTAACACAGGTGGTCAGTCATCAAAGGCCACTCCAGTAGGCGCAGTTGCAAAGTTTGCATCAAGTGGTAAGCGTATCCGCAAGAAGGACTTGGGAGCTATTGCAATGACATATGGTTATGTATATGTGGCACAGGTTTCTATCGGTGCGTCACAGGCTCAGCTTCTCAATGTATTGAAGGAGGCTGAGGCTTATCCAGGTCCATCACTCGTTATTGCTTACGCACCTTGTATCAACCATGGTATCAAGGGTGGTATGACTCGTACACAGACCGTAGGTAAGCAGGCTGTTGAGTGTGGTTACTGGCACTTGTGGCACTACAATCCAATGCTTGAGGAGCAGGGTAAGAACCCATTTGTGATGGATTCAAAGGAGCCTGATTGGTCGAAGTTCCGCGACTTCCTGATGAAGGAGGTACGTTACACTTCACTCCAGAAGGCATTCCCTGCCGAGGCTGAGGAGTTGTTCCAGGCTGCCGAGGAGAACGCAAAGTGGCGTTACAATAGCTACCAGCGTTTGGCAAAGTTGGAGTACTAGTATAATATATGAATAATGAAAAAGTAGGTGTTGCAACTTGTTGAGTTGAGCACCTGCTTTTTTTTATAAGTATGAGATTGGTTTTTATGTTGGGCGAGAAATAAAAATCACGAAAAAATTTGTTTATTAAAAAATTTAAATTACCTTTGCACTCGCAATCAAGAGGGGAGTTTAGCTCAGCTGGTTCAGAGCATCTGCCTTACAAGCAGAGGGTCGGCGGTTCGAATCCGTCAACTCCCACAAGGAATAAACGAAGTAAAAAGGTGTCGAAAATTCGACACCTTTTGTTTTTTTACACATCAGCTATGAAAATTTATTTGCATAAGCTGGTGTGTGAAAAACAAAAATAGTTGATATCTCAACTTTTGCGTAGAGCAATTCCTTGTTAGCGCCCCGCGGCGAGCGCAACGGAAAGGCGTTAATCGTAGCGACCGATAGGGAGCGCAGTAGCCAATCCGTCAACTCCCACAAACTTACTAAAAAAGATGTCTTTCGGGACATCTTTTTTGTTTTTATACCCTACGGCGAAAGTTTACTTTAGGGCGTAGGTGAAAAGTATAAAAAGGCTACGCAGTGTTTTTTTTGTTAGGTTATCTTTGGATACAATTAACTTCTAAATAATAAAAAGAGGCTTAATTAAGCCTCTTTAAGTATTTATGTTGTTGGGGGAATACGGTTTATTCCATCGGAAAAATCCTTATATCGGTAATGCCCTCTAATTCTCGTTTTAAACGCTCTAAATCGGTCTTTTCCTCTACTTCGCCATAGTGGTAGGGGTAGAATATTTTGGGGCGTATGGCCTTTATTGCATCAATAGCTTGATCTACAGTCATTGTGTATGGCTGATTTACGGGTAAGAATGCCACGTCGATATCCTTTAAAGCCATCATTTCGGGTGTGGGCTCGGTATCTCCAGCTACATATATACGTGTGCCGCTATCGAGTGTAATTACATACCCGCAATCCTCTCTTGTCTTTGGGTGAAAATCGGTATGTCCATCTGTGGTGTTATATGCTGCGACGGACTCAATTAAGATGCCGCCTTCAACTTCGGTTTTCATGCCGGGTGTCATTACTATAGGCTCGTCATCAAAAGCCGTAGCGGTGGTCTTATCGCAGATTATTGTGCTGTGACGTGAGGTGATATCATCCACTGCGGCACGGTCAAAATGGTCGTAATGAGAATGTGTAATTAACACTATATCTGCCTTGGGTAAAAGGGTGTATTTCGCGTACTCACTTACGGGGTCGATGTATATATGACGTTCACCTATTGTAATAGATAAGCTAGCATGCTTGAAAAAAGTGAAAATCACACGATTATCATCCCTGTCCACCATTGTATCTGTAGCATGTTTTTCAGCTTTGTTCTTGTTGAAAATAGAAAATATTGACATTGCAAAAAGTTTTAAATTATTGTTGCTAAATAAGCCTTTTGTAGTGAGCCTATCGTAACAAAGATAATAATTTGAATTGATAAAATCAACTGGTAGGAATTTTTTTACGATTTTAATATTCTGGGAATGACACAATTGTTGAAAAATAGTAGAAAAATGCACTTGAAATTTTGGGTAGCTGATGAAAAATAAGTAAATTTGCAAGATGAATACCTTAATATAATCAAATTAGTTATGTTTTCAGTTTTATATTACTTGTTTACACTTTTGCAGGTGTCGTTTTGGTTTGTGGTTTCAATCATTGTGTTGATTGTGACATATCCATTTGATAAGAGTCGTCGTTGGGTGCATGAGTGCTCACGTTGTATTTGTACAATCTTGTATGGCGTGCCTCCATTTGTACGTCGTACTATTGATGGTTTGGAGAATATAGAGAAGGGTAAGCCTTATGTCATGGTGTTGAACCATCAGTCGGGCTTTGATATATTTGCGGCCTATAAAATTCCGTTGAATTTCCGCTGGGTGTCGAAGCGTGAGGTCTTCAAGGTGCCATTCATGGGCTGGTTGTTGCCTATCCATGGCGATATTCCAATTGAGCGTGGAAATGCATCTGCAGCCATGGCGAAGGTAATTCGTGATGGTAAATTGTGGCTTAGCAGAGGTGCAAGTGTGGCAATTTTTCCTGAGGGTACTCGTTCAAAGACGGGAGAGATTAATCGTTTTAAGGCGGGCGCATTTAACCTCGCAGCCGAGGCTAAAGTTGATGTGTTGCCAATAGTTATGACTGGAACTAATGAGATGATTAAGGGGTGGAAGGTTAATTGGCGCAACCGTGTGGCGATTCGTGTTATGCCAGCTGTTAAGGCCGATGTGGTAGCAGCCACCGATACGAAAGAGTTGATGCAACAAGTGCGCGAGAGCATGGTTGCAGAACTCGCGAATTTGCGTGCAGAGATAGCTGCCGAGAAAAAATAAATTTCTAAGTGTCACAAATTGTCAGGCGGGAAGTATAGCTTTGCGACCTAATGAATGAAAATATGGCAAATGATAAAAAGATAAATCAAGCTGTGGCATACGATGATGATGCCATTAAAACCCTATCTCCGCGTGAGCACTTGCGTCTGCGTCCGGGTATGTACATCGGTAAGTTGGGCGATGGCTCACAAGCCGATGATGGTATCTATGTTTTGATTAAGGAGACCGTGGATAATTCTATCGACGAGTTTATCATGGGCGCGGGTGAAAAGATAGAAATCACTATTGAAGATAATGTGGTTACGGTTCGTGATTATGGTCGAGGTATTCCGCTAAATTCATTGTCTGCGGCGGTGAGTCAGATGAACACTGGTGGTAAGTACGAGGGTGATGCCTTCAAGAAGACAGTGGGTTTGAATGGTGTGGGTGTTAAAGCTGTAAATATGCTTTCGAGTGAGTTTACGGCCCGTTCGGTACGTGATGGTGAGGCTCATACTGTTACTTTTGCAAAGGGTTTGGAACTTACAGATCGTTGGGAAAGTGGAGTTGCCGAGCGCAACGGAACCATGATTCAATTCCGTGTGGATGAGGAAATCTTCGGCGTGTATAGCTATAACATGGATTATGTTGAGCAGATGGTTCGTAATTATACCTACCTAAATCTCGGCTTGAAGATTATACTCAATGGTCAGGAGTATGTGTCGAAGAATGGTTTGCTGGACTTGGTGAATGACAATCTTTCAGAGGAGCCATTATACCCACCTATCTATCTGTCGGGTGATGATATAGATGTTGTTATAACTCATGGTACGGGCTATGGCGAGAGTTATTATTCGTTTGTCAATGGCCAGTACACTCCACAGGGTGGTACACATCAGGCGGCATTTCGTGCTTCGGTGGCGAAGGTTGTGAAGGAGTTTTTGAAGAAGGACTACGACCCAGCCGATGTGCGTACATCGATGATAGCGGCAGTGTCGGTGAGAATGAATGACCCTGTTTTTGAGTCGCAGACCAAGATTAAACTCGGCTCAAAGGAGATTGCTCCAGGTGTGTCGATGCAGCAGTTTGTAGGCGACTTTTTAGCTACAAATCTCGATAATTATCTCCATAAGCATCCTGATACTGCACAAGTGATGCAGAAGAAGATTGCCGAGAATGAGAAGGCTCGTAAGGCTATTTCAGGTATCCAGAAGAAGGCTCGCGAGGTGGCGAAGAAGGTGGCGGTAAACAATCGTAAGTTGCGTGATTGCAAGGTGCACCTCACCGATAGTAAGAATCCATTGGCCGAGAAGACTATGATTTTCATCACCGAGGGTTTGTCGGCGATGGGTCCTATTACGCAAACACGTGATGCTATGACACAAGCGGTGTTCTGTTTGCGCGGTAAGCCACTCAACTGTTACGGCTTGACAAAAAAGGTGGTTTATGAGAATGAGGAGTTTAATCTTCTGCAGGCGGCTCTTAATATTGAGGATGGCTTGGAGAATCTGCGTTTCAATAAGGTGATTATTGCAACCGATGCCGATGTCGATGGTATGCACATCCGTCTGTTGATGACCTCGTTTTTTGTGCAGTTCTTCCCCGAGTTGATACGTTCGGGACACCTCTACATCTTGCAGACTCCTCTGTTCCGTGTGCGAAATAAGAAAGAGAATTTCTACTGCTACTCTGAGGAGGAACGTGTGAAGGCAATGAAGAAATGTGGTGCAACGGCCGAGATTACCCGATTTAAGGGTCTTGGTGAGATTTCACCTGATGAATTCAAGGAACTTATTGGCGAGAATATGCGTTTGGATAAGGTGCGCTTGACCAAGGATGATCCTATCAGTGATATGCTGGAGTTCTATATGGGTAAGAATACCTTTGAGCGTCAGGGTTTTATTATTAACAACCTGCGCATCGAGGAGGATATTGTTGATGAGGCGATATAATTAAACTAACCGAAAGAAAAATCTACCTAAATGGCAGAAGATAAAGATATATTGAACGAGATTGAGGCTGAAGAGATAATCGAGCAGCCTATGGATGAAGAATCTGTGGAGGTGGCGCAAGGTAAATTCTCGCGTCTGTTCAGCGAGTCGGGTAATCTGCGTAAGCTGACGGGAATGTACCAGAATTGGTTTCTTGACTACGCCTCATATGTTATTCTGGAGCGTGCCGTGCCACATGTGGGTGATGGCTTGAAGCCCGTGCAGCGTCGTATTCTACATGCAATGAAGTGTTGCGATGATGGTCGTTACAACAAGGTCGCCAACATCGTTGGTCAGGCTATGCAGTACCACCCTCATGGTGACGCATCAATCAAGGATGCGTTGGTGCAGCTGGGTCAAAAGGATTTGCTGATTGATTGTCAGGGTAACTGGGGTAATATCCTCACCGGTGATGAGGCTGCGGCAGGTCGTTATATAGAGGCTCGTTTGTCGAAGTTCGCCCTGGATGTGGTTTTTAATAAGAAGACTACCGAGTGGATGCGTTCGTACGATGGTCGTAACGAGGAGCCTGTGACACTGCCTATCAAATTCCCATTGCTGCTGGCACAGGGCACAGAGGGTATTGCCGTGGGTTTGGCTTCAAAGATTTTGCCGCACAACTTTAATGAACTTATCTCGGCTTGTATTGCACATTTGAAGGGTGAGGACTTTATGCTCCTGCCAGACTTCCCAACAGGAGGCTTGATGGATGCTAGCCGTTATAACGATGGCTTGCGTGGCGGTGCTGTGAAGGTGCGTGCCCGTATTTCAAAGGTGGATAAGCGTACGTTGGTCATTACCGAGATTCCTTATTCAACCACGTCGGAGTCTATCAAGGAGTCAATCCTGAAGGCTATTGAGAAGGGTAAGATTAAGGTCAAGAAAGTGGATGACTTGACTGCCGATAAGGTGGAAATAGTGGTTCATGTGGCTAACGATGAGTCGAGCGACAAGACTATCGATGCTCTCTATGCCTTCACATCGTGTGAGGTGTCTATTTCGCCAAATGCCTGCGTGATTATGGACGAGAAACCCCATTTTATGGGTGTCAAGGATATTCTTCGTCATTCGGCTGACCATACACGTTCGTTGCTCGGTTTGGAGCTTCAGATTAAGCTTGGTGAGTTGAACGAGGCTTGGCATGCAGCGTCGTTGGAGCGTATCTTTATTGAGAACAAACTCTATCAGCTAATCGAAGGCTGTCGCACACGCGAGGCTGCTTATGAGGCTGTGGATAAGGGTTTGGAGCCCTTCAAGAAGAGGTTGCGCCGAGAGGTTACATTGGAAGATGTGCAGCGTTTGACTGAACTTAAATTCATCCGTATTTCACGCTACGATACCGATAAGGCGGATAACGAGATTAAGAAGATTGAGGAGGATATTAAGGCTACGCAGCATGATTTGGATCATCTGACCGACTACGCCATTGCATACTACGAGCGCATACGTGAGAAGTATGGCAAAGGTCGTGAACGTAAGACAGAGATTCGTGAGTTCGATGTTATCGAGGCTACGAAGGTGGCAGTTACGAATGCAAAATTATATGTAGATAGGGTAGAGGGCTTCTTTGGTATCGGTAAGAGTATGAAGGATGCCGAATTTGTGTGTGACTGTAGCGATATTGACGATGTGATTGTAATCCTGAAGGATGGTCGCTATGTGATTAAGAAGGTGGCAGACAAGGACTTCTTCGATAAGAATATCTACTACATCGGTGTGTTTAAGCGTAACGATGAGCGTACGATATATAATGTGCTCTATCGCGATGGTCGTGGCGGTGCTATTATGATGAAGCGTTGTGCCATAAAGAGTATAACCCGTGACAAGGTTTATGATTTGACCAAGGGTACGCCAAAGAGCGAGTTGTTATACATGTCGGTTAATCCAAATGGAGAGGCTGAGGTGTTGAAGATATACTTCCGTCCACGCCCACGTTTGAAGAAGGTTATCACCGATTTGGATTTTTCAACCATTGCAATCAAGGGTCGTGCGGCAGCTGGTAACCTTTTCTCGCGCTACAGTATTCATAAGATTGTGCTCAAGGAGAAGGGTACATCAACTCTCGGTGGCCAGGATATCTGGTTTGATGAAGATGTACGTCGCTTGAATACCGATGGCCGTGGTGTGTTACTTGGTGAGTTCAAGGGCGATGATAAACTCGTGGTGTGGACTTCTAAGAATCAGTATTACATCACAGGCTTCGGCGTGGATCAACACTTCCCCGATGATACGGTTAAGGTTGAGCGATATGTAGCAGGTAAGGTGTATAGCCTTTGCTATTTTGATCGTGAACAGAACTATTATTATATCAAGCGCTTCCAATTGGAGCCAACCGAGAAGATTCTATCGTTCCTCGAGGGCGAGGATGCCGCTGACTTTGTTTGCATCACAGGTGTCGAGGGCTCTACGTTGGTTGTGACATATAAGGGAGCTCATGCAACACGCCCCGCAGACGAGATAGACGTCGATAGCTTTATCGGTGTGAAGAGCCATCGTGCTAAGGGTAAACGCATTACAACCTATGATGTCGCTACATTGAGCTTTGTTGAGCCTGAAGAAGTCGTGAATCCAGAGGGTGAAATTGAGGCAGAAGATATGGAAAGCATTGATCTTGACCAAGTGTCTGCATTAGAAACTGATAATATAGAGTTGGTCGAGACAATCTCGAATGTTGTGTCAATGGGTGCATCGGAGGATGTTGTGGTGATTGACTCGGAACAATTGAATCTGTTTTAAGCGATAGGAAGAGATGAAGATTTTTTTAGTGGGATATATGGGTTGTGGCAAAAGCTCGCTTGGACGTAAGGTGGCAAAGGCGGGTGGTATGCGGTTCGTTGATATGGATTCTATCATCGAGCAACGTGAGGGTGCTTCCGTAAATGATATATTCCGCTATGAGGGCGAAGAGTATTTTCGTCAGTTGGAACGTGCTATTATTGATGAATTAGCTCAGAGTGACGAGGATCTGGTGATATCAACAGGCGGTGGTGTTCCTACATGGCAAGATAACATGCAGCGTATAAATCAGATAGGAAAGAGTGTATATCTGCGTCGCACGGCGCAGCAGATAGCTTCGCGCTTGAGTCCTCATGGAAGGCAGAAACGTCCCAAATTGCGTGGGTTGAATGATGAAGAGTTGGTGGCGTTTATGACCGAGAATATGGCACAGCGAGAGCCTTATTATGCGTTGGCTTCGCATTGTGTGGATTGTGCATCGCTGAGCGATGAAGAATTGGTTGAGAATATTTTATCAATTGTAAGAGGCAATGAATAATAGCCCTATAGGTATTTACGATTCAGGTTTTGGTGGGTTGTCGGTATGGCGTGAATTATATCGAGCCTTGCCCGATGAGTCGTTGATATATCTGGGAGATGGTAAGAATTGCCCTTATGGTGAGCTTGACGAGGCCGCAATTCGTAATCACGCACGTAATGCTGTTGAATGCCTCTTGGCGCATGGCTGTAAGATGATTGTTGTGGCGTGTAATACGGCAACAGCAGCAGCTATTACCTATTTGAGAGAACAGTATCCCGAGGTGCCAATTGTTGGGTTGGAGCCCGCTGTGAAGCCAGCGTGCAAGCTGTCGAAGAGTAAGAAGATAGCGGTATTAGCCACGGAGCATTTGTTGCATAGCGAGAAGTTCCGTAATACGGTTAAGCAATATTCCGAAGATGTGGAGGTATTGTCTATCGTAGGTCAAGGCTTTGTTGAAGCGGTAGAGGCCGGCATGGAAAATAGTGCTGAGACCCAGCAGATGGTGGCGGATGTTGTTATGCCTGTTATTAATCAGGGTGTGGATGTCATTGTACTGGGATGTACACATTATCCTTTTTTGAAGAGAGTTATTCGCAGCGTAATAGGTAGCCGAGAAATAGCTATTATTGATTCGGGTGAACCTGTTGAGAAGCGTGTTGAAAGTTTGTTGGATAGATATGATATGCGTGCTGACGATGAGCATGAGTCTAGATACGAGTTTTTGACTTTTGCTACGGAAGAGTATCGTGAACGTTTGCGTCAAAAGGCATTTGGTTGGGAATTGTAATGTATGATATGTTATGGCAGATAATGTAAAGAGAACAACATATAAGAAAAATAAACAAAGTAACGTAGCTGAAGTGTCGTCAAACGATAATTTTGTTTGGATGCTTGGCTTTGTGATGCTTGCGTTGGGTTTATTTGCGACGGTGTCGGTTTTGTCGCATTTCTTTAATTGGACATCCGATGTGTCGGCAATTCAAAATGATGAAGCAACAACAGGTGTAGTTATTCCATATGAAAATATTTGTAGTGGAGCAGGTGCACGGGTTGCATATTGGGTTGTGGATTGCTCGTTTGGCGTATTTGGTCTTATTATACCAATTGTTTTGACGGTCTTAGGGTGGCGTATATTCCGTAAGAATAGACTGAATATAAATCACTTTGCCTTGAGTGGGGCGCTAATACTTGTAATGGGCTCAATAACAATGGGCTTGTTGGATGTGAATACCGGTTTCTCGCACGATTTGGGAGGAAGGTTAGGTGTTATGTGTGCTTCGGATTTGTCGGAAGCTATTGGTTTGGGTGTTATACTTGTGTTGATTGTAGGTTGGATATTAACGGGAGTATTTATTAATCACAACTTTATCAGTACTGTAAATAATGCCAGCGATAAAATGGTTGATAAGAGTGAGAAATTGTTTGCTGGAGTTAAGGATATCGTTGCATCACGTCGTAATACAACCGAAGAGGAACAGATAGCTAATGATAAATCACCCGAGGATACTAATCCCGAGAGTGTCCAGGCTGAGGAGGATACTCCTTCTGAGAGAGAGTATGTCGTTCCGCGACCAGCGCCTGAACCTATAGAGGAGAGTGAATTTACGGTGCATCCAAGTCAAGTGTCTGAGGATAAACCGCTTACGATGAATGAATATTTGGCGGCTCAGCGAGCAGAGCAACTTGGAGAACCTAATATGCAGTCAGAATTTGGCGTTGTGGAGGATAAAAAGCCTTTGGTGGGTGTTAGGACCTCTGCTGAGGATGATTGTTTTACCGTCGTGTCGAATGTAGAACCCAATGAAACAGATATAGATGTTGATAAATTGCTCGGTATTGATGATGGCGCAGTCATATCACCTAAAACAGAGCCAGTTGTCGATGAGGATGGATTTGTGGTTATTCCAAGAGTGGACGAACAGTTGCAGTCGTTAAACGAAGAGGCGATAGATGAAACGCCTATCGCTGAGTTGGCTGATGAGGAGTTTGTCGTAACCCCTAAAATTGCACCACAAAGTAGTGCCGCCGAGGAGAAACCATTGGTGATAAATGTGTATGAAAATACACCTCGTGTTGTGGCTGAGGATAAGGTTGATGAGGTGGAACTATATGATCCATTGCGTGATTTGGAGCATTACAAGAAGCCATATGTATCGCTTTTGGAGGATTACAAATCGCCTCATAAGGTGGGAAGTGCCGAGATTTATGATAATAAATGTCGTATTCAGGAGACTTTGAAATATTTTGGTATTCCTATTGTGGATATTGATGCAACTGTCGGTCCTACTGTTACGCTATATGAGATTAAACAGGCGCAGGGTGTAAAGATTTCGAAGATTCAGAGTTTGGAGAAAGATATTGCCCAGAGTCTTCGTGCGCAAGGAATACGTATTATCGCACCAATCCCGGGTAAGGGAACAATCGGTATTGAGGTGCCAAATCGCGATAAACAGATTGTTTCCATGTATTCCTCTATCTGCTCGGAAGAGTTTCAGCAGGCTAAGATGGAATTGCCAATCGTTATTGGTCGTACAATCCAGAATGAGAATTTTACCTTCGATTTGGCTAAGTTGCCTCACTTGTTGGTTGCAGGTGCTACGGGTCAGGGTAAATCGGTGGGCCTGAATGCCATTATCACATCGTTACTCTATACCAAGCATCCAGCGCAGCTGAAGTTTGTTATGATTGACCCTAAGATGGTTGAGTTCTCGGTCTATAATAAGCTTGAGCGTCATTTCCTTGCTAAGATGGAGTCGGAGGATGAGTCAATCATCACCGAGCCAAAGAAGGCTGTATGTGTATTGAACTCGCTGGTGGAGGAGATGGGACGCCGTTTGGAGTTGCTTAAGCTGGCTACGGCGATAAATATTGTGGAGTATAACGAGAAGTTTACAGCACGCCGTCTGAATCCACAGAAGGGACATCGTTTCTTGCCATATATAGTGGTTATTATCGATGAGTTTGCCGATCTTATCATGACTGCAAAGGAGGTTGAGGTGCCGGTGATGCGTTTGGCGCAGAAGGCACGTGCAGTAGGTATTCATCTGATTATCGCTACGCAGCGTCCTGATGTGAAGGTCATTACGGGAGGTATCAAGGCCAACTTCCCTGCGCGTATTGCGTTCCGTGTGATGCAGATGATTGACTCGCGTACGATTATCGACCAACCGGGTGCAAATCAGCTCATTGGTCGAGGAGATATGCTCTTCTCGAAGGATGGAGAGCTTACTCGTATCCAGTGCGCATTGGTTGAGACTAAGGAGGTGGAGCGTCTGGTTGATTTTATTGCCAAGCAGCAGGGTTACACCGAGGCTTATCCATTGCCCGATTTCGATATGGATGCCGGTGGCGATGGTGGCGCTATGAGCGATGGAGAGAGTGGTGCTCCGGTGAAGTACGATGCTTTGTTTGGTGAGGTGGCGCGTGCGGCAGTTACCAATGGTATGATATCAACATCGTCAATTCAGCGTAATTACGAAGTGGGCTTTAACCGTGCAGGACGTATCATGTTGCAGCTTGAGCGTGCAGGTATCGTGGGCCCTCAGGTGGGTGCAAAACCTCGTGAGATTAAGTTCTACGATTTGCCATCGCTCGAGGCTAAGTTGCAGTCGTTGGGTGTATTTTAATAGTGCGAGATAAAATAAAAGTATATCGGTTACCGTTTTCTTCATAAAGAGAGTGTGTATGCATAAGTGCTTGATAATATTGTTGTCGGTAGTGATGTGTGCCGTTGAGTGTTTTGCCCAGGAGGCCGAGCAGGATGTGGTGCGTCGTGTGGCTGAATATGTAGATAAACTTGGTAGCTACGAGCTGAAGTTTGAAATCGAAGCCGAAGGATATGAGGCTGCGGGTAGCTATGTCGTAGCGGGGGATTCTTATCATATTATATTACCACAGGCCGAGGTCTATTCCGATGGTAAGGCTCGTTATGAGGTTGATCATGAACGTCGTGAGGTGAATGTCGATGTGGTCGATTTGTCAAGCCGCAATGTGTTGGATAATCCTACGCGATGCTTCGACTTTTTAGGTGAGGGATATGATATAAAAATAGTGCAGCAAACAGCGCAGTTAGTTACATTGTGCATCGTGGCTACAGAGGACGCATTTGAGGGTGAAATATATCTTACGGCGGATAACAATGGTAAACCTATGGCGTTGAGATATAAATTATATGACGATGTTATTGACGTAAATATAAAGAGTATAGTTGCTCATAAAGTTAAATTGCCAGCTTTCTCTAAGTCTGCGTACAAGGAGTATGATATCATAGATTTTAGGTAGCTGATATCTTGGGTAATGGTAGATGGTTGTTCAACGTAAGTTGTGGCAACCATTTTTTTTGCAGAGCAGGAGACGAAATCGCCTCGATTTTTATACGATTTTGACCACTAAGCCGAAATATGTTTTGCATGCAATACCAACAAAAAAAGAGATTGGAAACTCCAATCTCTCATTATTAAGTCGGGATACCAGGATTCGAACCTGGGACCCCCTGCTCCCAAAGCAGGTGCGCTAACCGGACTGCGCTACATCCCGAAGGTATTTTGTTGTGGAGGATTACCCCCTCCATCTTAGTCGGGATACCAGGATTCGAACCTGGGACCCCCTGCTCCCAAAGCAGGTGCGCTAACCGGACTGCGCTACATCCCGAAACACGTTGAGCTTAAACCGTGGTTTGTCTCATTTCGTGGCGCAAAGATATACACTTTTTTCTATTATGCAAAGTTTTTTACCTAACTTTTTCAAAAAAATGTAAAATCTTATCGCTTTTTGAAATCAATCTCGCTTACAAGAGGTCTGTGGTCCGACTCAACGGTCGCTTCCGCTACATAAGTTTCTACCTCTTCTATCTCTGTGGCGAATTTGCGCATTACTCCTATATAGTCTATCTCTATCTCTGGTTTGTCGGCTGGGAAGGTTAGCTTTGTGGGGCTGCTAACGAAATGAAATCCCTCAGTGAGGTGTTTGATTGACTCCTCGTCGGGTGTGGCGTTGAAGTCGCCAGCGATGATTACCGGCTTGTCAAGCGCAGACAGCTCCGATAGAATTATGTCAGCTGACGAATTTCTATCCTCGGCGTGCAACGAGAGGTGAGTTGAGCAGAAGTAGTACTTCTCCAGCTCAACGATGAGCAACGAGCGAGGCTCCGAACGGCAGGGCAGTGGAATACGCTTCCACGAGAGGGGCTTCTCCTTTGTCAGAATGCCGATGCCGTACTTGCCGCCCATAAAATCTATTGAGGCTCCAAATGTGGGATACATACCCGTAAGTTCTGCCAGCTTGCCCAAGACATCTTCGCCAGGGTAACGCATAGTCATACTGTCGAGCTCCTGCAAAGCAACCGCTTCTACATTCTCGGCTGTGATGATGTTTGCGATGCGCTGTGGGGAGTGCTCTCCGTCAAGTCCTGTGCAGTTGCGTACATTGTAGCTCTTTACTCGTGTATGAACACTCTGCTGGCACGATGTAGCCAATGCGAGCGTGAAGATGGTGAAAAATAAGAATAGTCGTTTCATAGCCTGAGAAATTTCTATGTAAAGATAGCGAGAATTTCCGTTGCAGCGAAAAATATTTGCTTTTTTGATGAAAATTTTGTGCTGAAATGTTGTGAAACAAGAATTTTGTTGTATATCTTT
>JAGBTO010000051.1 GCA_017631285.1 Alistipes sp. | reverse complement strand
TAACGAGAATAATGGCAGCAGTGCTAACAACTACTTCCCTATAACAGGTAACGACATTATGCTTGAAAGTTGGAACTTGGGTGAAAGTGACAACATCAGTACAGGCGTGAATGGTCACTACATGGTGCGCATCGGCGAAAAGGCGGGTCGTACATTCCAGGTGAACTTTGGTGGCAACTACAACACAAGCAATTCAAACAGCGAAAACTACTCAGAAAAACGCATAAACGCTGATCCTATTCAGCAACGTGCAGGCTCCGATAACTATGGATACAGCCTTAACGGAGGTGTTACATATGCCGAGCCTTTGGGCGAGCATGCTCAGGTGACAATAGGCTACAACGCGAACTACAACGAGTCGGATGCTGACCGCCTGACACACCTTTACGATTTTGTAACAGGAAGCTATCTTCCAGACATTGCTACCGAGTACTCAAACAGCCACAACACCTCATACCTCACCCAACGTGTAGGTCCCGGATTCCGCTATGGAAATGAGGGAACATCTATCTCGGGACGACTGAACTATCAGCACGTAACGATGAATAGTGAGCGCTTATATCCAGATGTATTCACATTGCCTGAGACAACATTTGAGAATTTCACCTACTCGTTGATGGCTCGCATAAAGCTCAACATGGAGAACCGCTTGATGGTGCGTGTAAACTCACGTACATCAAACCCTTCGGTGAATCAATTGCAGGATGTGGTTGATATCTCGAACGTAAACCACATTTCATCAGGTAATCCAAACCTCAAGCCCTCATATTCGCACAACGCAAATATTGGTTACAACTACTCTGGCATAGAAAACGGAATGACCTTCTCGGTAGGCGTAAATGGAGCTATCACCCAGCGTTCACTTGAGACATCGGTTATTCGTAATAGCCCAGGATATGAGATATATAGCCCAGATGGAGAGTATCTTACATCTCTTTCACCAACAGGTCAATTCAGTAAACCTGTAAATGTCGATGGCCGATGGAATTATGGCGGACACATCAGCCTTGGATTCCCTATCACATGGATTGGTTGTAATTTCAATATCGATGCTAACGGAGGTATAAGCCAATCTCCATCACTCATCGGTAGATGGAATGGAACAGAGGTTGATTGGAGAACAAACTATTCAAAGCGCCGCAATGTAGGAGGTGGCATGTCTATCAATAGCAACTTCAGCGACTATGTAGATTTCAACGTCCATTACCATCCTTCTTATAGCAACGTTATAAACACCACATCACCCGAGAGCAACCGCGAAGAGTTGCACCATAGCATTGGTGGTAACGTTCGCGTAGTCTTTGGCTTTGGATTGACTCTCAGCGCAAATGCCAACTACTCGAAGACTCAAGGTCTGAATGCGTTGGCGAGCAAACTCGAGCACGAAAACCTCATCTGCAACTTCGGCATTGGTATGAAGGTATTTAAGAAGATGGGCGAGTTCCAACTCGTGGCTAACGACGTATTCAACCGCAATGATGGCTTCAACCGCTCATGGAATGCGCAGTATATGCAGACTTCAATGAGTAGCGTTATTGGTCGTTACTTCGGTATTAAGTTCACATACAACTTGCGTCGCAACACCGGTGCAGGTCAGAGCAGCCAACGTGGTGGTTTCGACCCATCAATGATGGGAGGCCCTGGTGGCGGCATGGGAGGCCCTGGTGGCGGCATGGGTGGTCCTGGTGGCGGCTTCGGCGGCGGCCGCGGAGGATTCTAAACTATTCTCGTGTAATTCATACAAAAGGGCTACCTTTATCGGGTAGCCCTTTTTACATTATACCTTTAATATTATATGGGTTTTATTATCCCCTCTTATCAATCTCATTCAAAGCAAAGGCATAAGCGCCAAGAGAGATAGCTGTGCTGGCGCCAATTTTTGAAATCATAACACCAATACGCTTTTGTGGGTCATAAGTCACAACCTTATCTGAACCATAGACCTTCAAATCGCGAGATGCTCCACGTGCAAAAGCTGCAAACTCCTGCTCATCGTCCAGATTATACACCTTCATCTGTACACGGTCGAACTCATCGCCCGAAATTGTGCGCATCTGGCCACGCATCTCCTTTAGTAATGCAGGCATGATATACTTCGATGCTGCGGTAATACCACCTCCGATAACAATCAATCCATCGATAAGCGTAACAGCCGTAGCCATAGCATCACCGGCAACTTCGCCCATTGTAGCAAATGCCTTCTTGGCAGCCTCCTGATTACCCTCACGCTTACCCTCAGCGATATCAAATATATCCTTTGGTTCGAGTGTTGAGTCATCAATACCTGAAGCATCCTTATAAACTCGCTTCACGGCTCTTACAGCAACACCATCCTCGACCATGACATCGGGCATATGCTTATGACGCAAGCAGAAAGTCTCAATACAAGAGTTATCACCCGTATGCAACTCGCCATCGGTCACAAAACCCATACCGAAGCCTGTACCAAAGGTGTAGCCGAGAAGAGTCTTATAACGCTTGGCACTACCCATGGCCTCCAACTTCTCGTTCACAGCTGGCAGCGCACCTGCCAACGCCTCGCCATAGGCATAGAGATCGGCATCATTATTAATATATACAGGAATACCAAACTTCTCCTCAAGAAATGGGCCCAACGCCACGCCATCACGGAACGATGGAAAATTCGGCATATAGAAACCACCCACAATACCATTGGCATAATCAGCAGGGCCAGGGAAAGCAAAACTGATAGCTACAGGCTTGCAATCGAGCTTGGCAATAACCTCCTCGAAACCCGCAACCAAAGTCTGCATACACAAATCCAAATCCTGCGCATTGGCTGGTTTTGTAATAGGGTCGATGATAAACTTATTGGCACGCATAGCGCCAAACACGAAGTTGGTACCGCCAGCATCAAGCGTAATAACGGTACGATTGTCATTTCTATACATTAAATATATACTTTAAAAGGTTCATAATCTTTTCAAAGATACGAACTTTATGCATAAAAATGAAATATATTCCGCTTTTTATGAATCTACTCTAGTAATTTACAACCACATGACTGCAGACATACATATCAAGAAGCCACCGACAAAGCCAACCAAAAGTTGAAGGCTTCGATTACGACCCATATACAACCTTGCCGAAGCGAGCATTCCCGACAAGATTATAGACACAAGCAAAACCCAGAAAAGCGAGATCTCGCCCAAAATATTAAGTAGTGTAAACAGAGATACGACAACTCCCATGGCCGTAAGATGCAGACTTATACCAGAGAAAGTAATAGCCACCAAACAAAAGAGTTCACACAAAGCTCCTGCCACAGCCATCTTACGGAAAAGCATAAGCGACGATGCTCGCATCATTGTCATGGTGCATAACATATAACACACTGCGCCAACAAGCAATGCTATTACAATAAATTGCTTCTTTGTTAGATGTATGCGTCTTACCTGCTGCAAGCGCTTGAGTAATGCCAAAGTAAGTCCTGGTAACACCAGTGTATAGAGGGCCACACTCCACAACAGATAAAACTTAATATGCATAGGAAAATAGGAGTGTGCCGTATCGGCAAACAATAGCACCAACATCACATAGATGGGTACAACAAACGGGTGCATTACCCAAGAGAATATCTTTGCTAATTTATTTAACATTTCTAAATCTGCTTTCTTAAGCGAGCAACAGGTATATCCAACATCTCGCGATACTTGGCCACCGTACGACGAGCTATACAATAACCTTTACTGTTGAGTATGTTCATAAGCGTCTCATCGGTCAGAGGGTGGCGCTTGTCTTCTTCATCGATACATGTTTGAAGAATATTCTTTATCTCATAACTTGACACCGTATCACCACTCTCGGTCTGCATGGCCTCAGAAAAGAGCGACTTGAGCAGTATTATCCCGAAATGAGTTTGTGCATACTTACTATTCACAACTCGCGATATTGTCGAGACATCCAAGCCCGCACGGTCGGCTATATCCTTAAGAATCATTGGACGCAATTTACTCTTATCACCATCCTTGAAATACTCTTGCTGAAAAGCAAGTATCTCCTGCATAGTGCGCATCAAAGTATCGTGGCGTTGCTTGATTGCCGAGATGAACCACTTAGCCGAATCGATTTTACTCTTTACAAACTGAACTGCCTCCTTATCCTTCTCAGACACATATCCATCCGATGACACCATATCGCGTATCATATCCATATAACGACGATTAATCTTAACCTCGGGGATATTATACGACGTGAGTGACAACTCGAAGCGACTATCATGGTAGTCTATCAAAAAATCGGGAATAACGTAAGGTGACGCATCAAATTGACTATCAGAATACAAATTCCCAGGCTTGGGAGAGAGGTGCTTGATTTCATCTATAGCATCACGAAACTCATCTTCACTCACGCCAAGTCGAGCGATAAGTTTCTCGTAATGCTTCTTAACAAATTCATCAAAATATGATGATAGGATCTTTAATGCCAATCGTTTTGCTGGGGTATCAAGGCGTCGCTGTTGCATTTGTAATAGCAAACACTCTTGTAAATTACGAGCACCTATACCAGCTGGCTCTAAATGATGTATGACAGTGAGTAATTGCTCTAACTCGGCTGCACTTGTCTCTATCCCCAACGAGAAAGCTATATCATCCGAGATTGATTCCATATCACGGCGCAGATAACCATCCTCGTCAATGCTACCAATCAGAAACTCTGCCACCTGACGTTCCTCGTTACCCAGGTTACGATAGCCTAGTTGCTCGGTCAGATATTCCTGCATCGAGCGACCCTCAGCAAGAGTTACAGGACGCTGCTTATCATCCTTTGAGAAGTTATTGACGCGCAACTTATAGCCTGGCGTATCATCCTCCCTAAGATAATCATCAACCGATATTTGCTCGGCATCCTCATCCTTTCGCTCCTCTTCTTCGAGAACTATATTCTCTTCAATCTCTTGTTTGATACGCTGCTCAAATTGCAACATAGGCAATTCCAGCAGTTTTATCATCTGTATCTGCTGCGGAGAGAGTGTCTGTAACTGTTTTTGAATCTGACGTTGTGAAATAGCCATTACATTCTAAGTTTAAAGTTCCACTTCGACAGGTCCCTTCAAATAGTTCATGAGTTATTATTGCACTGAAGCCTCTACAGCCTCAGCTATTGCCTTTGCCCAATTATTGGCCATCTTAGCTACTCCAGCCTCGTTGGGATGGAGGTAGAATGTACCAGCATTACCTGGCTCGGCGAACATATACTTTGTATACTTATTCTTAAATAATTCATAACTATCACAGTCACCAATATAAACATCCTTATTCTCATTGGCAACCTCTACCAACACATTAACATAATCTGTAACACGATTCAAGCCAGCCACAAGATAACGAGCTCCGTTATATGTATTGGGACTATACCACACAGGTCGTTGCAGAACGAAAATAGCATTTGGGCAGAGTTCACGACAGCGACCAATGATGGCGAGCAGGTTTTTCTTATAATCCTCATTACTCACCGGCGCTCCTGTTGGACCTGTGGATGCTGAGTCATTTGTACCCAGCATGATTGAGAATATAAACTTTTCATTATCTGCGCCACCATCCTCCTTGTGATTTGCAATAGCTTTCTCAACGCGTTTAAAATCACGATTCATCGATGGTAGGAAATCCATCGTCGTAGCTCCTGAACGACCACAATTACTAAAAGCACATGGTTGCTTTATCATCTTTGATACACGAGCTGTGGCAACAACAGGAGGTGCTGTTTTATCGCGGTTGGCATGCAATGCTCCATAGGTAATGCTATTGCCTATGTATATGATGTTGTATTGCACATCTTGCTGATGCTGCTTGGCACTGACACCCAAGCAAACAACAAGCATAGCCAACAACACTAATAATCGTTTCATATTTAAGTCTATTTCAAGGTTTAGAACTCTGCGTTATTTGGTGTACGTGGGAATGGTATTACGTCACGAATGTTGGTCATACCTGTAACAAACAACAACAGACGCTCAAAGCCCAAACCGAAGCCAGAGTGAGGTGCTGAACCCCAACGACGTGTATCGAGATACCACCACAACTCCTTCTCGCTCATTTCGAGCTCCTTCACTCTTGCAGAAAGTTTGCCATAATCAGCCTCACGCTCCGAACCACCGATAATCTCGCCGATTTTTGGGAACAACACGTCCATAGCACGGACAGTCTTTCCGTCCTGGTTCTGCTTCATATAGAAAGCTTTAATCTCCTTAGGATAGTTGATTAGAATTACAGGACGCTTGAAATGCTCCTCAACAAGATAACGCTCATGCTCCGACTGAAGGTCACAACCCCAATCGCATGGGAACTCGAATTTCTTGCCAGAAGCCTTCAAGATATTGATACCCTCGGTGTAGTCCAAGCGCACAAAGTCATTCTTGAGGACAAACTCCAAACGCTCGATAAGCTCCTTATCCCACATCTTGTTCATAAACTCGATATCCTCGCGGCAGTTCTCCAACGCGTAGCTGATAAGGTACTTCAAGAAGTCCTCAGCCAACTCCATGTTATCCTCCAACTCATAGAATGCCATCTCGGGCTCAATCATCCAGAACTCCGACAAGTGACGTGGAGTATTTGAGTTCTCGGCACGGAATGTAGGGCCAAAAGTATAAATCTGGCCAAGAGCCAACGCACCAAGCTCACCCTCCAACTGTCCCGACACTGTAAGATTGCATGGCTTGCCATAGAAGTCCTGAGTGAAATCTACTGCGCCATCCTCCGTGCGAGGAGGATTTGCAATATCAAGTGTTGTCACATTAAACATAGCACCAGCACCCTCGCAGTCAGAACCTGTAATGAGAGGAGTGTGCCAATAGTAGAAGCCATGGTCGTTGAAATACTTGTGAATTGCATAAGCCATTGCGTGGCGGATACGGAAGATAGCACCAAAGGTATTTGTACGAGGACGCAGGTAGGCGATGTCGCGCAAGAACTCCAATGAGTGACCCTTCTTCTGCAATGGATAGCTCTCAGGATCAGCTGTACCGTAAACCTCGATGCTTGATGCCTGCACCTCAACACCCTGACCCGAACCTAAAGACTCAACTAGCTTACCATCAACTCGGATACACGAACCTGTTGTGATTGTTTTCAATTTCTCCTCATCGAAAGATGCCAAATCCACCACGATTTGGATATTTGCTACGCAAGAACCATCGTTCAATGCTATAAATGCTACGTTTTTGTTGCCACGCTTTGTACGCACCCAACCCTTAACAGTGATGTCACAATCTTTAGCGCCGGACTTTAGAATCTCTGCAATTCTCTGATTTTTCATGATTTCTATATTTATTTAATTATTATCCCATATTACGTAGGCCTATGTCAGGCCGCCTATCAATCCACAAAGATAGGTAATAATTTGATATTTGTCAAAAAAAAAGTACCTTTGCAATTGGTACAATGTACCGATTAAGGCTAATATGTTAAAAACAACTATTTTTCACTCCAATATGAAGAAATTGTTATTTGTGGGCATAGCCCTTTTTTCAATATTATCAGCATACGCACAGTCGGCTCGTATATTTCGCAGCGAATTTATAACTTACGATAAACGCGAGGATGCGAAAACTAATAAACGTGACGAAATAAATGGTTATGAAGCATTCAAGCCAGAGTTGATTGCCGAGGCTGGTGGCGAGAAGCGTTTCCTGCAAAAAATTCACATTGACGCAACCCGTAATGATTATAACACCTTCTTTCATTTGGAAAATATAGGCATGGCCTATACTCTACTCGTAAACAATACGATTGTAGCAGAGGTGGAAGATCCTTTTACACCTGCCGATTTTATGTTATCACAATATTTGCGTCAAGGAGTAAACGAAATTATAATCGGCCTGCGCCAAAGCAAAACTCCTCAACTGCAAGAAGATATCGTTAAAGCAAAGTTCCAGCAGTTTGACAATTGTTACTTTTTCATACAGCGACGCCTGGCAGTACGTGATTTTGAAATCGCCCTCGAACCCGATTCAACCCGCCAATACGCGAAGTTAAAATTAGATGTAATAGTAGCAAACGACTTCAACTACAACGAGACCATTCAGGTTGGATTCGACATCTATGACCCCAAAGGCAAACTCAAAGAGTATAGCGTGAACGAGCTTGAATTGGGAGGCCGATCACAAGACACACTGAGATTTAACCCCGACATATACCACTCTTATGGTTTTAAGTGGGGCAATGGCAAAGCGCCACTCTACGATGTGATGATATACATCAAGCGCAACGGCATGTTGTGGGAGTACATTCCACTGAAGGTTGGCTTTGGCAAGACTGTATTCCGCGATGGCAAATTCTATCGTTTTGACAATGTTCTACAACTAAAGAAACATGAACATTTCAACGCTGCAGAAGACCCTAAAAAGACAGCTATCGCTATTGACCAGGCTAAATTAAAGGGGTACAACACATTGTGTCCCGACTTCCCTCAACCAAAGTGGTTCTACGATTTGTGTGACGAAAAAGGGATGTTCGTAATAGATTGCGCCTGCATCAGTTCACCCACAAACAGTGACAACCGAGCAGTAGGCGGCACTCCTGCCAATGACCCTAAATTGGTGAATGAATATTTAGAGCGCGTAAAGGCAATGTATTACCGTTCACGTAACCACTCATGCGTAATAGCCTTTAAGCTGGCTGTAGCCAACTCGGGCAACGGCTATAACATGTATAAAGCCTACGAATGGCTAAAATCAATTGAGCCTGAGCGTCCTGTAATATACGAGAGTACCGACGGGGAGTGGAACACTGACCTTGAATAATATATTATGAATATTGAGTTGATTGTCGTAGGAAAGACCGACTGCAAAGAGGTCGAGGCGTTGGTTGAGATGTATGCAAAGCGAATCAATCGCTACTGCAAATTCGCAACGACAACCATTGCCGACATACGCAACACCCGCAACATGGCTCCTTCACGCCAAAAGCAATTGGAAGGCGAAGCTATACTGCGTTTAGTTGGAGAGGGCGATTACCTCACATTGATGGATGAGCGTGGATCACAATATAGTTCAATGGAATATGCCGAATGGTTACAAAAACGTATGCTCAGCGGTGTAAAACGCCTATTGTTGGTGATTGGTGGGCCTTATGGTTTCTCAGACGAGGTATATAAACGTGCCAACGGGAAAGTATCGCTTTCGCGTATGACATTCTCACACCAAATTGTGAGAGCTATCTTTGCCGAACAATTATACAGGGCATTCACCATTTTACATAACGAGCCCTATCATCATGAATAAAAAAAAATGGCTGCAAACATTGTTCGCAGCCATTATTTTTTTTACATCTTATAGAACTCTTCCCATCCCTTACGTGGAGGATTACCCACAAGCAAAGCGTTGGCAAAAGGATTATCAACAATAATCTTCTTCTCTCTGTCGAATACTATCTTCTGGTTAAGACGCTGCACCATAACACCCAAGCAGAACACCTGGCACAGAGGTCCAAAAACTTCAAATGGCGAGCGAGTCTTCTCTTCGCCCATACAAGCCAAAAGGAAGTTTTCATAATGATTCGATGGGCTCTGTGGCACCTCGGGCAGCTTACTCTTCATAGCTTCAGCCTTCGCCTTTGGGATAATCTCAAGCGTAGAACCATGCGAACCACCCTTAAAAATCAAATCCTTTGAATATATAATCTTTCCTGGATTAAGTGCTACAGAGTGAGCCGAAGCCTTCTGTCCATTGATAGTTGGCACGTCATCACCCATCTTCGACACGCCATATCCATCTGGCAACTGAGGATAGTTGCCTATACCATCGTACCACGTAATCTGCACAGGTGGCATCTCGCCACGACGTGGGAACTTAAAGCGCAAAGTAGATGACATTGGGAAGAAGTAGTTATTCCACCCCTCCAATTTAATTGGTTCAACCTCGTAAGGTAATCCCAAATCGAGAAATTCATGAACAGTGTCAAGAATATGAGCACCCCAATCACCCAACGCACCCATACCGAAATCGTACCAGCTGCGCCAATTGCCTGGATGATACTTACCACTGAACTCATGGTACTGCTGTGTGGTGTGCCACAAATCCCAGTCCATGCCATCAGGTATTCTCTCCTCCTGAGGATAGCGGCCGATATTCACATCGTAGCCATGCCAACGACGTGCGTTATTCATGTGAGCATCGATAGCCGTAACATCCTTGATAATGCCCGCTTCCTTCCATGCTTTAAATTGGAAATAGTTAGCCTCGGAATGACCCTGATTACCACCTTGAGTAACGAGTTGAGGATTACGACGCGCAGCATCAATCATTAACTGACACTCATAGAATGTACGCCCCATTGGTTTCTCAACATAGACGTGCTTACCCTGGTTAAGAGCCAACATCACGCATGCAAAATGTGAAAAATCGGGAGTCTCAACAACTACAGCCTCGAACTTGTTACCCATTTCGTCGAACATCTTGCGAAAATCGGTATATACCTTAGCATCCGGATGCGCTGCTATAGCCTCCTGACAACCATTCTGCTTTAGATCCACATCACACATTGCCACGATATTAGCCAATCCGGTGCGTTCAAAATCTCTCATCACATCACGACCTCGGTTAGCCATGCCTATCCAGGCAACATTAACCTTACCTAATTTGGCGAAACGCTCCTTCTTATCCTGCTGTGCTGCAAAAAGTTCCGAGCCGTTTGCCACACCGCCCATCATAATACCTGCCGCTGCAAGTCCCGAACGCTTCAAAAAGTCTCCTCTCGAAATTTTCCCGCTCATAATATTATAGTTTTAGTTATGTTTATTTTTCAACTCCTAAAGATAGTAAAATTTTGCTAAATACACGCAATAAACGATATTATTTTCTTCTGCAAATCACAACCTTCAATCCACAAGGCATCAGTGAGAGTTTCGATCTCTTTTCACTAATAAGTTGAGGCGTTACTGCATCGCGGTCTTCTGCAGTATTGGCTGCAGTAATATCGTTTGATTCAAGGCTCCAAACCTCTGCTACACGATAGCCATTTGGGAGATTGAGCTTTATCTGCTGACTCTTATCGTGCGAACGGTTAGCCAAAGCTATGCAAATTTCACCACTTTCGTTCATCGTAGCCGCAGCATCTACAAAACAGAGGTCTTGAACTATCGTCTTTGTATCGGCAGCAACATCACCATCAAGCCTTGCATAGTCACCCAAACGAGCACCTGCCACACCAGCGCCCACAATATCAACATTGAGCAGATTACCCACAAGATGCTTGCGATAGAGATCGAAAACATAATATGCCACACTGCGGTAAGCATCATCCTCACCCACAGTCTTCAACAGTCCGTGACCATTTACGGGGAAAATGTAATTTGCCATACCAACATAAGGTGAGTTACGCAAGAAGACATTGAGCATAGTCGCCGTGGTGATTACATCGTACTGACGGCGGTCATCCTGACGCGAGAATGAATATCTCTTGCCTGTGTTTATGTTGTGACGGTTGTTCCACTCATCAATGCTAAATCGAATTGGGTTATCCTCACGGCCATACTCGGCATTAGCAGCCTTCAACACCTCGATATTCTGCTTCAGATTTGCCTCGACGAGGGCTGCCGTGAAGAGGCTCTTGTGAGGGTCAACCAATGCCTTGTTGTCAACCTTGGCTGTAACATAGTAGTGGATTGTTACAAAATCGAGGTACTTATTGCACTCGTCCAGCACAACCTTCGTCCAATCGGGAGTACGACCTACACCCAGCAGACTGAGGTCGGGATACAACTCCTTGATGCGCTTTGCCCACGCAGCCAGATTCTTTGCGTAAAACTCCGCAGGCTCGGGGGTGTGGTAGGCGTGAGGGTAATAGTTCTCGTTACCTATGCACCATAATTTAACACCATAAGGCTCAGGATGGCCATTGTCGGCACGCAACTTACCATAAGGAGTTGTCACATCACCATTTACATATTCAATCCAATCCAATGCATTTTGCAACGAGTGGTCATAGATAATCGTGTTATGTCTTGGAACTTTGATATATGGATGTAAATGCATCGGAAGATTGATATATGGCTCAATATTCAAGCGCTCGCACCAGGTGATAAACTCATCTGTTCCGAAGGTATAATACTCCTTACCACCCCAATAATCTGGGCCTGCCACACGATCCTTGCCGATACCTTTTTCCACTCATAGGTATAGATAGCTGTACCCGCTGGCCAGCGCATAACAGGGATGTTAAGAGGTCGAAGAAGCTCGGTCACTGCCATATTCTCCTTACCCTCATTATTAACAACGCCGCCATATATCACCTTATCGTTGCAGTCCTCTAACATCTGACCATATATCATCGGATCGATGGCAATCTCCTCAGAAGGAATAGTTATGGTTAATTGGGTTGTCTTGCTCTCTACAACCTTACCACACTGAGCAAATAAGGGATTGAAAGTTGTTGAGAAAAAAAGCAATGCAGCAATAATGATTAGTTGTTTCATTTAGTAAAGTTATTTTGATTAGTTGAACAAAGTTAAAAAAATCATATTAACATTAACACATTAAGGGAATATAATTCGTATTTTTTGCAATTTATGTCCCACGATTCAAAAGCAGAAAGGTTTTCAACGCCAAACAAATTAAGAAGATTGGCTACAAGGGCAGAATATGTAACATAACTCCATACTACGGTCACGCAAACCGAAGAAATGAGGGTAAAATATTTTAAATTCTTTTGCAAAATTTATATATTTGTATCATGAGGATATGATGTTATTACAATCTGCGCCTTGCAAAGAATAACAAAAAACAAATATATTATGAAAAGAATCAGTCTGACATTACTTACCACATTTTGCTGCATAGTTATGTTTGCACAGTCGTTCAACGAATGGCGCGACCCTGAACTAAATCAGATTAATCGTGAACCAATGCACTCATCATTCAAGCTCTTCACCTCAACCGACCAGGCTATGGGCAAGTATTGCGATTTGGAGAATCCTTACCGTCTTTCGCTCAACGGCACCTGGCGTTTTAATTGGGTGGAGAATGCCGATCAGAGACCAACAGGTTTCTTCGAAGTTGGTTTCAACGACAAGGACTGGAACAATTTGGAGGTTCCAGGGATGTGGGAACTCAACGGATACGGAGATCCTGTATATGTAAACATCGGATACGCCTGGCGTGGCAATTTCCAAAATCAGCCTCCTTATGTACCCATTGAACAGAATCATGTAGGCTCATATCGTCGCACATTCAACATCCCTGAAGAGTGGATTGGCCGAGATATATTCCTCAACATAGGCTCTGCAACATCGAACGTATATGTGTGGGTAAATGGCAAATTCGTCGGCTATTCAGAAGATAGTAAACTTGGGACAAAGTTCAACCTTACAAAGTTTGTGAAGGCAGGCGAGAACCTCATTGTCTTACAACTGTTCCGTTGGTGTGATGGCACATATCTTGAAGACCAGGATTTTTGGCGCATGTCAGGCATTGCGCGTGATGTGGAGTTGGTAGCTCGGCACAAAACACGCCTCAATGATATGACGATTACCCCTTCACTCGATGCCGGGTACAATAATGGTGCGCTGAAGATGCATTTTTCGTTCACTTCTGGTGTAAAGAAAGCCGATGTAAAACTTCTGGATGAGATGGGGACAGTCATTGCAGAACAGACTCTTTCACCAAACAAGGGCGATGCATCTTGCGAGATGACGGTGTCAAATCCTGCTAAATGGTCAGCCGAGGACCCCAATTTATATAAGGTCGTCGTTAGCGTAAGCAATGGCAAACTCACCACCGAGGCATATGCTCAAAGAGTAGGTTTCCGCACTTCAGAAATTAAAAATGCACAGTTGTTAATAAATGGTCAGCCTGTATTGATTAAGGGTGTAAACCGTCACGAGATGGATCCACTGAAAGGCTATGTGATGACTCGCGAGCGTATGATTGAGGATATTCGCATAATGAAAGAACTCAACATAAACGCTGTACGCACCTGCCACTATCCCGACACCCCAGAGTGGTATGACCTCTGCGACGAGTATGGTTTATATGTGATTGACGAGGCGAATGTAGAATCACACGGTATGGGTTATGGCGATCAGACATTGGCGAAGAACCCTATCTACGCAAAGGCTCACTTGGAGCGTAACAGCCGTATGGCACAACGCGACAAAAACCATGCTTCGGTAATCATATGGAGTATGGGTAACGAGGCTGGCTTCGGCGAGAACTTCGAGGCTTGCTACCGCTGGATAAGGGAGTACGACCCATCACGTCCAATACATTACGAGCGTGCCGAGGGTAACGACTTTACCGACATAGTATGTCCAATGTATGCCGACCTTAATTGGTGTAAGAACTATCTTGAGAACTCACCCAAGAAACCTCTTATCCAGTGTGAGTATGCTCACGCAATGGGTAACTCAATGGGTGGATTAAAGGAATATTGGGATCTAATCCGCAAATATCCGAGCTATCAAGGAGGATTCATCTGGGACTTTGTTGATCAAGCACAAGCTCGCTACGAGGCCGACGGTAAGGTGTCATTCCTCTATGGTGGCGACTACAACAACTACGACGCAACCGACAACTCATTCAACTGCAATGGCGTAATCGCAGCCGACCGCACACCTCACTCACACGCCTACGAAGTGCGTCGTCAGTATCAGTCAATCTGGACAAAAGCCATCAATCTGGAGGCGGGCAAGGTAGAGATTTACAACGAGAACTTCTTTATCGACCTTACTCCATATGCTCTTGAGTGGGAACTAGTGCAGGATGGCATAGCAACAAAAGCTGGTCGTATAGAATCGCTTGATATTGCACCACAGCAACGCAAAGAGTTCTCTCTTGGCTTTAATGAAGATGATTTCTGCCCCGAGGCAAAGGAGATTCTGCTCAACGTGAAGTATCGTCTGACAAAGAAACAGCCGCTACTTCAAATAGGTCACGTCATAGCCCAGGAGCAGCTAATGATTAAGGAGTACGACACACAGGCAGCATTTGTGATGGAGCAATCATCACGTCCAGTGAAGGTTACTCGCTTCGAGAAGGCTACCAACGTGGAGGGTTATGACTGGATAATAGCATTCGATCGCCAGGGTTTCATCAACAAGATGCAATATGGCAATATCTCGATTATGGCAGAGGGCTCTACAATTCGCCCTAACTTCTGGCGCGCCCCAACCGAAAATGATAATGGTGCACGTCTGCATAACCATTTTGCAGTTTGGCGCAACCCAGCGCTCAACCTTAAGAGTTTCGAATATAAAGTTGAGGCTGGCACAGCTATAATCGTAGCCAAGTACGATATGCCAACGGTAAAGGCTCAGATGCAAATCACCTACGCTATCAACGGCCAGGGCGAGGTGAAGGTTGAGCAGGCAATGACCGCCGACAAGGAGGCGAAGATGCCTAATATGTTCCGCTATGGTATGCGTATGGAGTTGCCAGCACGCTTCAATCAATTGCTCTACTATGGACGTGGCGAGGTGGAGAACTACGCCGACCGAAAGAGCTGCGCCGATATTGGTCTTTACGAGCAGAGCGTTGCCGAGCAATATCACGAACAACTTGCTCGCCCACAGGAGTCGGGAACACGTAGCGACCTGCGCTATTATAACATCCTTGACACTTCGGGCGCAGGCATAAAGATTAAGGCCTCTACCCCATTCTCGGCATCAGCATTACCCTATTCACAAGAGTTGATGGATTACACCGTAGGCGCGGCACAGCGTCACTCAGGCGATTTAAAACCCGACGGCAAAACACATCTTTGCTTCGACCTGGTACAGCAGGGATTGGGTTGCATTAACTCATGGGGTGCATGGCCTTTGGAGCAATATCGTGTGCCATACAAGGACTACACATTTAACTTTATTATCTCGCCTGTGAGATAGTTCAAATATTTCGACCATAAAAATTGTATATTCCATCAATTATTTTGTATATTTGCACCGATAAAGGTGCGCCATGTGATGGTGGTGGCATCGTAAAACAAGAAGTAAGAGAGAATATATTCACTAATTTCAATAAAACAAAGCTATGATTTCATACAAAGATCTTGGTCTTGTGAACACCCGTGAGATGTTCAAGAAGGCTATCGAGGGCGGCTATGCTATTCCCGCTTTCAACTTCAACAACATGGAGCAGATGCAGGCTATCATCTCTGCTTGTGTAGAGTGCTCTTCACCTGTTATTCTTCAGGTATCTTCAGGCGCTCGTAACTATGCTAACCAGACACTTTTGCGCTACATGGCACAGGGTGCAGTTGAGTTCGCTAAGGAGATGGGTAAGAACATTCCTATCGTTCTTCACCTCGACCACGGTAACTCATTCGAG
>JAGBTO010000050.1 GCA_017631285.1 Alistipes sp. | reverse complement strand
CACACCCTCCTGGATACGAGCACCACCTGAATCGTTCAAACCAATACAAGGAGCACCGTTACGCATTGCCATATCCATAACCTTACAAATCTTGTCAGCCAATGAGATTGACAATGAACCTGCTGTTACAGTAAAGTCCTGTGCAAAAACGTAAACCAAACGGCCCGCAATTGTACCATAACCTGTTACAACGCCATCACCGAATGTGTGCTTCTTCTCCATACCGAAGTCATAGCAACGGTGAGTCACGAACATATCGAACTCCTCGAAGCTACCCTCATCCAAAAGCATCTGGATACGCTCACGTGCAGTGTACTTACCCTTCTCGTGTTGTTTCTGAATAGCCTTCTCGCCGCCGCCCAAACGAGCTATCTCGCGGTTCTCGATCAACTTGGCTACCTGCTGTTTCTGAATTTCGCTCATAAAAATTCTATTTTAAAATTGATTATTTGTTCTTATCCTCACAAAGCTCTGTCAAAATACCCTGTGTTGACTTTGGGTGAAGGAATGCAATTGTCAAGCCCTCTGCGCCCTTGCGTGGAGTCTTGTCAATCAAACGAACACCCTGTGCCTCGGCATCAGCCAACTGCTCCTCGATATTCTCGCAAGCAAGTGCCATATGGTGGATACCGACGCCACGATTCTCGATATACTTTGCGATTGTAGAGTCCTCTGATGTTGGCTCCAAAAGCTCGATCTTTGTCTGACCGATCTTGAAAAATGCTGTCTTAACCTTCTGATCAGCTACCTCCTCGATAGCGTAACACTTAAGACCCAATACATTCTCCCAATAAGGGATAGCCTCCTCAAGGCTCTTCACTGCAATACCGAGATGCTCGATGTGTGAAACTTTCATAGTTTTTGAAGTTTAGATAGTTATTTATTCTTGTGTGTAAAAATGTCATTTTACATGGCTTGCAAAACTCCACAAAGATAGGTGTAAAATCTCAAATAAGAAAATATTTCCCTAATATATAATAAATAATTTAGTGCATTTTTCACCTTAACCCAATTACTTATTCAAAGAGTTGGAGTTTTGCTTAGAAATTACTAAATTTGCTCTATTAAACAACACCCGACTAAAAAATGAACCGATTTATAACAGCCCTATTATTCATTCTCTGCCTTTCGTTTAAGGCTATGGGGGAAAATATCATCATAGGGGAGCGGTTACCCGATATAAGCATTCGCAAATGGTTAATGGACACACAACCAATGAATGCTGAATATACATGTATTTTGTTTTATCACTCTGAAAGCAAACTATGCCAAAAGAGTCTTGAGACTATAAAACAATACATATCAACCCACAACAAGTCGCTAAATGTGATTATCCTAACCAAGGAAGAGTATAGCCGCGCTGGAGTTGCTCTCACTCGTCACTTGAACGATTACACGGGAGTCGCTTTTGATGACAATGGGCGTACATTTCGGTATTTTGGAGTTAAATACATTCCATTTTGCGTAATTAGTCGCAAGAATAAAGCAGTTTGGTGTGGCAATGGCAATTTACTAAACGACAACATATTAGACAAAATTTTAATTACACAATAGCAGATGGCATTCACAAAAATAGAACACTACGAGAAAGAGTATATAGACACCCACCACGACAGTGCACTCAACGTCACCGAGGGTGTGGAAGATCAGCCTATTGTAAATCCATATTTCAAGCGTAAGAAACGACGCATAATCTCAACCGATGAGTATGTCGAAGGCATTTTAAAAGGCGACATCACAATACTTTCGCAAGCGATTACGCTGGTTGAAAGCAATAACCCAAGCCACTATGCTCAAGCTCAAGAGATTATCGAGCGATGCCTGCCTCACGCAGGACGCTCAGTACGCATAGGTATTACGGGTGTTCCAGGCGCAGGAAAATCGACATTCATTGAGGCTATCGGTGGAATGGTAGCATCGCTGCGCCACAAGTTGGCAGTGCTTGCCATCGACCCAAGTTCGGAGCGTAGCGGTGGCTCAATTCTGGGTGACAAAACTCGTATGGAGAGCATATCTTCAAACCCCGACATATTCATTCGCCCTTCTCCGTCGGCTGGTTCGCTCGGTGGCGTAGCGCGTAAAACCCGTGAGACTATCGTCTTGTGCGAGGCAGCAGGCTTTGATGTTATCTTTATCGAGACTGTTGGTGTAGGTCAGTCAGAGACTGCCGTACATTCAATGGTTGATATGTTTATGATGTTGCAAATTTCAGGCGCCGGAGATGAACTTCAGGGCATCAAGCGAGGTATTATGGAGATGGCAGATATGATGGTCATCACCAAAGCCGACGGCGAGAACATCCACAAGGCAGAGCTTGCAAAGGTGCAATATCAAGGGGCGCTACACCTCTTCCCAACGCCGGAATCAGGTTGGCGACCAAAGGTTTACACCTGCTCATCGGTAGCACAGACAGGATTAGAGGAGGTTTGGAATGGTGTAGAGGAATACCTCGACCATATTATGGCGAATGGCTACTATCAGTCAAACCGCAACCGCCAGAATAAATATTGGATGTATGAGAGTATCAACGAGGCGCTGAAGAGCAACTTCTACCAGAATCCCGAAATAGAGACTCGCATAGCCGAAGTAGAGGCTCGCGTACTGGATGCGAAGTTAAGTTCTTTCATCGCCGCCAAGGAACTTTTGGATATATATTTCCATAACAATGGATAGCGAAACTGAATATTTTTGCAATAAAAAGAGGAATTTATGCAAAAATTCCTCTTTTTTATATTTTTTAAAATTATTTATTCTACCTTTGATAAAAATTACGAAACCTAAAATTAAATACTATGAGCAAAGTTAAATTCTACAAGGGTAATGACATTCCCCTTGAACTACATAAGGTTCGTGTTGTACAAAAACTCAACCTTGTACCGATTGAACGCCGTTTAGAGGCAATGAAGGAGGCTGGTTTTAACACTTTCCGTCTCAGCACTAAAGACGTATTTCTTGATATGCTCACCGATAGCGGTACAAATGCTATGAGCGACAATCAGCTTGCTGCCATGATGCGCGCCGACGATGCCTATGCAGGTTCGCAATCTTTTGAGCGTCTGCAGAAGGCTGTCTTGGATGTACTGGGCAAGAAGTATCTGCTGCCCGTACACCAGGGTCGTGCTGCCGAGAATGTAATTTGTCGCACATTTGTTAAGCCAGGTCACGTGGTGCCTATGAACTATCACTTCACCACTACCCTGGCTCACATTCAGGAGTGTGGAGGTCGTGTCGTGGAGCTTTTGTATGACCACGCTTTGGAACTTAAGTCAGACCATCCATTCAAGGGCAACATGAACCTTGAGAAACTCGAGCAGACTATTCAGGAGGTGGGTGTTGAGAACATTCCATTCATCCGCATGGAGGCCTCAACAAACCTTATCGGTGGTCAGCCATTCTCACTTGCCAACTTGATGGATGTTCGTCGCATTGCCGATAAATATAATATCATGCTTGTTCTCGATGCCAGCCTCTTGGGTGAGAACGCCTACCTCATTCAGCAACGCGAGGAGAAGTGGAAGGAAAACTCAATGGCCGAGATATTGAAGATGATGACAGGGCTGGCTGATTTGGTTTACTTCTCAGCTCGTAAGCTCTCTTCTTCACGTGGTGGTGGTATCTGCACCAACCAACACGCCCTCTACGAGGAGATGGAGGATAAGATTCCATTGTTCGAGGGCTTCCTGACCTATGGTGGTATCTCAGTGCGAGAAATTGAGGCAATGACTGTAGGTTTGTACGAGACATTGGACGAAACAATGATTTGCCAAAGTCCAAACTATATTAAATATTTGGTTGAGGAACTTGAGAAGCGTGGCGTGCCTATGGTAACACCTCCAGGTGTATTGGGTGCGCATATCAATGCCATGAAGTTCTGCGAGCACATCCCACAGGATCAGTACCCAGCAGGAGCTTTGGCAGCAGCGCTTTACATCTGCTCGGGCGTAAGAGCTATGGAGCGAGGCACTATGTCTAGCGTGCGTGACGAGAATGGCAAGGAGATTTTGGCTGACGTAGAACTTCTGCGTATGGCTGTGCCACGCCGTGTATTCACACTCTCGCAGATTAACTACGTTATTGACCGCGTGGTATGGCTCTACGAGAACCGTCACCTTATCGGTGGTTTGAAGTTCGTTTACGAGCCAAAGGTTTTGCGTTTCTTTATGGGTGGCTTGGAGCCTACTTCAAATTGGGCACACCGCCTGATGGAGAAGTTCCGCGAGGACTTCGGCGACAGTTTGTAACAAAGAACATACAACACAAGAAAAGCAGGGTTTCAAGCCCTGCTTTTTTACTTATATAACCACAACACAACTCTCTCCTCCCACTGCAAGATTTCATCCACCTTTAGCATCGCTCTGCGTGATAACACAGGACATCCCCAGCTACCTACCGTAGGGAAAGGGAAAATCGGGAACGGGGTTGTATATCGCCAGCCGTGTAGCACCACACATCGCTCCCGAAGAGCCGAATTACTCTCCTCCAGACCATCCAAACGATACGCCACGCCATAACGACCCTCATATCGTTCAGCTATCAAGCATTTTCCTATTGAGCTTAAGTGCGACCCATCTTCGTTGGAGCACTTAGCATAGGCACTACGAACGTGCGAAAGAGCCGAGCCACTGCCGTGACTTGCAGGAAACGAGTGCAACGCCTTGCCCTGCTGAAAGTCCCACACCACAAAACGCCTACGCCCAGAGTGACGCCCAAGATCCATCATCAGAGCCACCCGAGTATTGAAGCCCCTCTCCCGACAGAAAGCATAAAGTTCTGCCGCACGGGAAGAAAAATCTTTAGAGATACTCATTTT
>JAGBTO010000049.1 GCA_017631285.1 Alistipes sp. | reverse complement strand
TTAGTGGCGGAAAATCCGACCACCAACCGTTGTTAATCGTTAATTAAAATCGTAGCCCACTATTGCATCGGCATAGTCTTTCCACCCCTCTGCTAACTTATATGCTTCTACGGACTCTCGGGGCACTAAAATATTTATATTATCTGCCGTTTTATAGAAAGCCTCCCAATAGATTGAGCTACAATAATAACCTTCATAATTGCGCTCTAACATTTGCTTAGATGGTTCTGTTCGCTTGCAATACACCCTTTTTAAACTACTACAATCTCCAAATGCAAGAGATCCAATTTCTAATACACTTTCTGGGATAGTAATATTTGTCAGGCTGCTGCATCCTTCAAATGCGTAATGTCCAATACTTGTCACACTTTCGGGGAGTGTGATGCTGGTAAGACTACTACAACCCTTAAATGCAGAATATTCAATACTTGTTACGCTTTCAGGAATTGTGATGCTGGTAAGACTGCTACAACCTTCGAATGCAGAACCTCCAATCTTTGTCACTCCTTCGGGTATAATAATATTTGTCAAGAAACCACAACCATCAAAAGCATGTGCCCCCAATTTTGTGATATTATCACCAATCGTAATTTTCGCAAAGGATGCACCTTTCAACCAATGGTATTCTGCATAATTAAGTTTCCCTTCGATAAATTTACCATAAATTTTCAATTCACCCTTGCATTTGTTGAATACATTGCGTCCAATACTTGTCACACTTTCGGGAATTGTAATGCTAGTAAGACTACTACAACTTGAAAATGCAGCACTACCAATACTTGTCACACCTTCGGGAATTGGAATGCTGGTCAAACTACTACAACCTAAGAATGCAGCTTCTCTAATACTTGTCACACTTTCGGGGAGTGTGATGTTGGTCAAACTGCTACAACCTTGAAACGCATTTTCTCCAATACTTGTCACACTTTCAGGAATTGTGATGCTCTTCAGGCTGCTGCATTCATTGAATGCAAAATTACCAATTGCTGTAATTCCCTCAGGTAGACGAATGGATTGAAGTCTTTTAACATCCTTAAAGGATATTTCTATACTTTTAGAAATTTGACTTAAATCTTGCACAAAAGTCAATACAAAGATGCCGTTTTTAACCTCGTGAGAAGAAACTGTTGAATAGAAATTTTTATCGCCCAAATCAAGTATTACGCCATCGGTTGTGGTGTAATAAATTTCATTAGCCTTAGGTTTGGGTAGTCCTGAAGGGTTGACAATCTCATCCTCTACTACATTAGAATCTTCGAGATCATCCTTGTCACAACCAACTGTAAATGTTCCCAACAAGGCAAGAAATAATAACAACTTTTTCATGATAAAATCAAAAAATACCGTAGCATCTCCTGTGCGGTGGGTTGGTATAAAAACAGAAAGTGTGGAGATGATTCCGTTTATTTACAAGAAGGTTGTGGTAAAACCCAAGCAAAAACAAACGATACAATGCCCCACACTCGGATAGTATGGGGTGTATGCACAAAAGTGCATAGCCACATAGCTACACAAGAAATGAGTGCTGTTCGTCATCCTTTTGCTTTTGAAAACTACCACATTTTCTTGTAAGGACTGCGAAAACACTTTCAATATGTCTGCCGAGGGTACAACTCCCACGACAAAACAAAATTAAAGATATTTTCCCAAACAAACAACACCCAAATGGGACATTGTAAAAAAAATGTGCAGTAACCGCGGGGGCTACTGCACTATTATATATTCGGCTCGTACGATTACTTAAGCTCAATAGAGTTCAACATCTCTAGACGACCCTCGTTAATCTGCTTAACGATAAGCTCGCCGAAGAGTGTGTTCTGCCAAGCAAACCAAGCGCGTGTGAAGTTCTTTGGGTTATCCACGTGGAATGACTCGTGCATAAAGCCTGTGCCTGCATCGGTGCGCATAAGCTGCTCGATACACCACTTAATCTCCTGCTCGCAGTCGCTTGTGAAGGCCTTCATCATAAGGCTCATAGGCCATGCCATATCGTAGCCGATGTGTGGGCCACCGATACCCTCGCCCTTCTCTCCACGGAAGAAGTATGGGTTGCTCTCGCTCCATACAAAACGACGGGTGTTAGCGTAAATCTCGTCGTCAATAACCTCTGGGTTCAAGTACTTCATCGCCAAAAGACTTGGTACGTTGGCATCGTCCATACAGTAGTAGTTACCGAAGCCATCCACCTCGAAAGCATAAATCTCACCGAACTCTGGGTGGTTATACACTGCATACTTCTCAAGCGCAGCAGCCACCTCGTCAGCCAACGCTGTGCACTCCTTTGCCAAAGCAGAGTTTTTATTTACCTTTGTCAAAATCTCAGCAGCCTTGTTCAAAACCGACACTGCGAAGAAATTTGAAGGAATTAGGAACTGCAACACAGTAGCATCGTCAGATGGACGGAAACTTGACACAATAAGGCCAACAGGATTTACTGGAGAGCCAAGACCATTGTTTGACAATGTGTCGAACTGACGCTCGGTGCGACGCATAAACTTATATGGGCCATTGCCATCCTTGCGCTGCTGCTCCTTGAAGGTCTTGAGTACATTCTCAATAGCCAGCACCCACTGCTCGTCAAAAATAGAGGCATCGCCAGTTACCATCCAATAGTAATAAGCCAAGCGGATAGGATAGCACAAAGAGTCAATCTCATACTTGCGCTCGTGCAACTCAGGCTTCATGGCAGTCATATCTGACATCCATTCGCCGCCCTTTGCACCATCGTTGAAGGCATTTGCATAAGGGTCGATGTTGATTGACATAAGCTGACGACGGATAACACCTGCCAACATAGCCTTTAGCTCAGGATCCTCGTTTGCAAACTGAACATAAGGCCATACCTGCGCACCAGAATCACGCAACCACATAGCGTGGATATCACCTGTATAAACAAATGTATCGTCCTGACCATTGAGTTTGCGGTAGTGAACGGTAGTATCCAATGTATTAGGGAAGCAGTTTGAGAACATCCACGCCAAGCGCTCGTTTGAGAGCATCTCCTTCACCTTCTCGATCTCTGCCTCGATAGCCTTTGATGTAAACAAACGATCCTCAGCGGCTGGACGCTGGCAAACATACTTGCCATCCTCCATTGGAGCTGGATCAAGAGCTACATCCGAATAGTCTGTCAAAACCTCAGGCTGCGCAGCACAACAATCACCACATTTCGATGCCTTCTCACCACAAGCTACGCACAAAAGCATAGCAACCAAAACTGCAAAATTAAAAATTCGGTTAAACTTCATAATATTAGTTTTTAAGTTATAAAATTTTTTCCAAAGTTAAGCCTTTTTATTTTATCATCCTACTTTAGGCAAAATTATTTCTCATTGAGCGTCGATTTCTGACTCGGTTTTAGTATCTTTGCCGATAACTCTTGTGGCTACTTTAACCAAAAGTAAAGTTTTATGGAACTTACAAAATACTCTCGTCGCACATCGCATCAGGTGCGCATAGGAAATATTGCAATAGGAGACAATCTACCCATTGCCATTCAGTCAATGACCAACACACCCACAGCCGACACCAAGGCAAGTGTGGCACAAGTTAAGCGTATTGCAGCGGCTGGAGCCGAGATAGTACGTCTTACGGCACAGGGTAAAAAGGAGGGTGAGAATCTCGAAAACATCATGGCTGAGTTGAGAAAAGATGGTTGCCCTGCGGCAATTGTTGCCGACATTCACTTTGTTCCAGAGGTGGCATCCATTGCGGCTCGCTATGTGGATAAGGTACGTATCAACCCGGGCAATTACCGCACATCAAATGGTGAGCTGGAGGCTCTCATTGCACAATGTCGAGAGAGGGGTGTAGCTCTGCGTATAGGTGTAAATCACGGCTCACTGGCAAAGCGAATCTTCGACGAGTGGGGTGATACACCAGAGGGTATGGTGGTATCGGCTATGGAGTTTTTGCGTGTTTGTCGCAAAGAGGAGTTCGACCAGGTGGTGGTATCGATGAAGTCGAGCAACACGCGTGTGATGGTGCACGCCTATCGCTTATTGGTGGAGGCGATGGCAAAGGAGGGTATGACCTACCCTATCCATCTCGGCGTGACGGAGGCTGGCAACGGCATTGAGGGTAGAATAAAGAGTGCTGTGGGTATTGGAGCATTGCTTGCCGACGGCATTGGCGATACAATACGCGTATCCCTCACTGAAGCTCCCGAAAATGAAGTTCCTGTGGCACAGATGATTATCAAACATTACGCCACTCGCGATGGCGAATTCAAAATTCTTCATCCTGAGCGTTATCACGCAACCAAATATGTGCGTCGTAGCAATATAACAACACCAATTTCTCACGACGAGATTGACGAAAAATTCCTCGTTCTTGAGTCCATATCTTCAAACCCTACGGCAGAACTTCGTGCTGCTATCCTTTCACTCGAAGATGAAAAGCAACCTGTTGTGGTGAAGTGCCGATATGAGCAGAGCGATGCAGAAGAAGTCGCAGTAAAGGCGGCCGCCGACTTGGGTGTTTTGTTCCTTGACGGATTGGCTGACGGCATCTGGGTCGATGCTCCAAACATCGCAGCTGAGAAAGTGAAGGATATTGAACTAATGATTCTACAGGCGGCACGCGTACGTTTCTCTCACACCGAGTATATTGCTTGTCCAAGTTGTGGTCGCACACTCTACGATATCGAGAAGACTCTTGCCGACATAAAGAGCCGCACATCGCATCTAAAGAATCTCAAAATTGGCATCATGGGTTGCATCGTGAATGGCCCTGGCGAGATGGCTGATGCCGATTACGGATATGTTGGTGCCGCGGCAGGTCGCATAACTCTCTACAAGGGACGTGAGGTTGTCGAGAAGAATATCCCTCAAGAGGAGGCTATAGAACATTTGATTGATTTAATTAGGCGCAACGGCGACTGGCAAGACCCCGAATAGACAATGGCTGGAAGTGCAATGAAGCGATATACTGCACGAGGTGTGGTGCTGGGTACAATCAAGTATGGCGACAAGGGCTTGGTTGTACAAATGCTCACATCCACCCATGGCCGACAGAGCTACATGGTACAGGGGCTTGGGTCCCATCGTGGACATGGCAAATTAGCACTTTTTCAGCCCATGTTCGCCTTGGAATTCGAAGGTTTGGAGTCATCTCGCATGCAGATGCACCGCTTGGGCAATGTCCATAATGGCATCGTTCTACAATCCACACCTTTTGACATAAAAAAATCTACAATAGCTCTCTTTATGGCAGAAGTTTTGCATCGTCTAGTAAAGGAGAGTGAAGCAAATGAACTATTATTCGATTTCGTGTGGGGCTCAGTAGAGGCACTTGATATTGCGACCGAGGGAGTTGCTAATTTCCATTTATGGTTTCTTGCACACCTATGTCGTTTTTTAGGTTTTTCCCCTGGTAACGAATACTTTCCCGAAGCATGGTTCAATATCGCCGAGGGAATATATACGCACCAGCAGCCACCGCGCGAATATTGTATAACTCAAGAGAATGCTCTCATTCTCCGCGATATGTTGGAGTGTGATGTGCGTTATATAGCCGAGATAGGACTCAATCGTCACCAAAGAGTAGAGTTTCTAACGGCACTTGTTCGTTATTATGGTTATCATCTCGACACAATCAACTCCGTGCAATCAATAAGGATTTTACAGGAGGTGTTTTAGTGAAAATTATCAGCTACATATTTATCGCCACCCTACTTTTAGGAGCTTTAGCATTTGATTATTGGAAAGATTTTAAAAAACAGGCTATCAGAAGCGTTCGAGCACAAGAGCCCCGACGTTGGCGAAGTGGCGACACCACTTGGTATGAGATAGATTCTATTCCAGCTCTACCCTCTGTGCGGGACAAGGATTCACTTCACATATTGTGGGACTCGACACACGAAACATGGTATCCTCCCATGATGCTTGACAATGTTCATCAACAAACATTCACTTTACCTCCAACTGCAAAATTCACCTACCGTTTACCTTATTGGAACATATATCGACGTTCATTTACCCATTGGGGTATAACTTTCTCAACTGGTCAGGCCAACCCTTATAATCCCTATCCTGCATCAAATGATCTTGATGCAACTGTTACATCGCACCCATTAAATCGACCTAAATAGGTGTTTTCAATTTTTTTTCATATCTTTAGCCTACTAAATAGTGATAAAACACACAACATTATGGAGGCAATAAGCCAATTATTTCGTAACTGGGTAGAGAAAATTCTGTTACACATAGGGCTTTCAAGTGACACAACCGATGCCCTTAACCGATGGGTCATACTACTTATAATCATCTTATTTGCATTGTTCATTGATGCAATCATTCGCGTTGGAGTATTTCGTCTGCTGCAACAAATTGTAAGACGCACAAAAGCTACATGGGATGATTACGTATTCGACAAAAGAGTCGTTAAAAACCTTTGTAATTTTGTAACTCCAACCATAATATACATTCTTCTACCTATAGCCTTCTCAACGACAGATGGCAGCAATGACGACATGCATATATTGCTAAATCGAGGCGTAGAGGTATATATGGTAATTTCATTCGTACGTTTTGTAAATATCCTACTCAGGGTACTCTTCGACATCGCCGAGCAACAACCGGCATGGCAAGGGAAGCCCATTAAGGGTTTGATGCAAACCGGACAAGGAATTATAATAGGTATTGGCACTATACTTATCATATCTATTCTAATCGATAAATCACCCACGCTCCTACTCACCGGATTGGGTGCTTCGGCAGCTGTGCTGATGTTGATATTCAAGGATAGCATATTGGGATTGGTAGCAGGAGTACAACTCTCGGCCAACAACATGTTAAAAGTAGGTGATTGGATATCAATACCACAGCGAGGAGTGGATGGTGAAGTAGAAGAGGTCACCCTAACAACCATAAAGGTTCGAGGTTGGGATAAGACCCTACAAATGCTACCGCCATACATACTCATAAGCGAATCATTCAGCAATTGGCAAGCCATGCGCTCATCGGGCGGACGACGCATAAAACGCTCGTTGAATATTGATATGACCTCAATCCAATTTGCCGACCAAATATTTATCGACAAAATCTGCGAAAACTCGGTAGCCAGAGCTTTTATCCAGCAAATTTCCTTCAAAAGTGCCGAGGGTGAGGTTCTGACCAATCTCGATCTTTTTATGCGTTCGATTAACCATTACCTCACGCACCACCCCAGAGTAAACTCCAACATGACTCTCATGGTTCGACAGTTGCAACCTTCAGAGTGGGGACTGCCCATAGAGATCTATTGCTTCTCGGCCAATGTTAATTGGATACCATACGAGAATCTGCAAACCGAGATTATATCTTATGTCGTGGCCCTAGCACCACTCTTTAACCTGAAAATATATCAAGCACCATCGAGCCTCGATCTAAAGAGGTGAGCAGGGTAACAAAATTAAGGGTTGTCCAACATAAAACGTTGCGACAACCCTTAATTTATTCTAACGTCTATTTTGAAGCTGGACGCAGATTGAAAACGCGGAGCATACATGCCGTATGTGAGCATTTTTCAAACAAGCCAGATGCCAAAAGAGCCTTGTTAGACGGTTTTACTTTGCCAATTCATAGGCTGTAGTGGTAGTATAATACTTCGCCTTCATATGCGAACGCTCCCATGCAGGAATCTCACCTGAAGCCAAGTAATCAAGATACACCTTCATAACAGAGCTAAAACGCATTTCATGAGTCTTAACAATAGACTGAGGAATAATAACTTGCCACTCATTTTCGGCAACCTTGCGAATATCAAGATTAGGATATTGCTCGTCTATTGATTTCAGAGCTAAACGCAATGTGTTTTCAAACTCATCGGCATCACTATCCTTACTTACCACATAAAGCATTGGTTTATATCCTTGCTCAGCACCTTGGCGTATTTCGATATTGGCTTTAGAACCTTTGACAATCGAAAAATGAGTATCACCCGTACCCTCGGTACCAACCTCAGCCATAAAATTCCAAATCACACTTACTCGACAATTCACACCCGCAAGTTGGTAATTCATCTCACCATTTGAATACACATGAAGTGTGTCATCTAAAATATACTTTTCCAAGAAAGCTGGATAATCCTCCTTGCCTGTAACCAAACGATATTTATCACGAGGAATCTTCGTAGCCCAACGTCGTGCAGATGTAAAGTTTATATCCTGCTGATAATCAATTTCTCGCTCAGGCATGACAGTACACTGTACCAAATCCACCAGGTGGGTAGTAACATCAACAATACCGTCACCCTGCTGTTCAACGTCGAAGTACCACTCCGGACGACGCAATGGTTCTCCCGACACATACTTAAAGAAGTGGTGAACACTCTCTTTGGTGATTGCCGGCTCGTCGGGTGTGCCTTTCTCCATCTCTCCAAAGAGTTCAGGCATAGACACCAACACACGCTGAAGCTCGTTATTTATTTCCGAACGCTCGGTCATAATATCATAAACCATGACGCCCTTTGACGCTGCATCATCAAGAGTCTTTTCCAACTGCTTGAAGCTCTCACCATTAATCGCCATAGGTTTATCGGAAAGCACGTTAAGACCTGCATCTACCGAAGCCTTCACATAACCAGTCTTCTTGCCATTATTACCCGCCAAAACAACCACATTACCCTTCTTCTCCTGAACCATTTTTTCCAGAAAATCATCACCCGTGTATAGTTGCTCATCCCACGATGTAGGACGCTCTGCGCGAGTGTTGTAACGGTCGATTTTCTCGAGGTGCATCTTCACATCATCGCCTTCAGGAGCATATACATAGACCGTAGGCGACACCTGATCATACATATACATCTGCACCAGCGCAGCATGGAAATGGCCCGGATCAAGAGTAATCAACTTCACCTTCTGCGTACCCTTCTGGCAACCCATAGTTATAAACATCATAGCACCCGAAAGCAATAAAAAAATCTTTCTCATAATATCTTCCAAATTTTTGTTTTCATTATCTGGAAACAAAGATAGCAGAAATTTTCATTTTATGGTGTAAAAAATTGCCGTAAAGTGCTGAAAATTATATTTTTTGCTGTATCTTTGTCGTCGCTTTCGCGCGTATGTAGTGCGTGCGCAGGCATAAACAATTAATTATTAACAATTTAACGAGCGATTGTATCGCAAAAATTTTTCCACAATGGAAGTATTGAACAATGTAGCAAACGAGAGTTTCGATTGGAACGCGTTTGAGAATGATTTGGATCTCTATGGCGGTCAGTCTAAGGAGCAGGTTTCTGAGGCTTATGACAAGACTTTGTCTAACATCGCTGTTGGCGAGGTTGTAGAGGGTACCGTTAGCGAGATTAACAAGCGCGAGGTAACCGTAAACATCGGCTACAAGAGCGAGGGTATGATTCAGGCAACTGAGTTCCGTTACAACCCTGAGTTGACTGTAGGTGACAAGGTAGAGGTTTACG
>JAGBTO010000048.1 GCA_017631285.1 Alistipes sp. | reverse complement strand
TTGAAGCCCACACGCTGTGCCGTCGCGGGGTCGGTCAGTACGCGGTGGATCTCCACCGAGTCGGCGTCGATCTGTCCGGCGAGCTTGCCGGCCAGGAAGGCGTAGGTGCGCGCGTTGTTGATCGTCACCGAGACGGGGGTCTGCTCGCCCAGCTTGAGCATGCGCACGACGCGGATCACGCTCATCTTCGGCGCGAAGCAGTAGTGGCCGGGCTTGAAGCTCTGCTCCAAATTCAGGTGCTTGGCGTAGAAGCGGAAGGCGGCGCGGTGTTTCAGGTGGGGCATCAGGGAGTCCGTGAGCGCCTGATAGTCGGCCTTGCGGCTCAGGTAGAGCTCATACTCGCCCCGCACGGCATTGCCGTAGAATTGCCACCAACCGATGGCTGCCACGAGCGCTCCGAGGGCTACACCCCCCAGAAAAAGGGCCCATAATTGTTGTCTGAAGCTTTTTTTCGACATCTTTTCTCAATTTTTTTGCAAAGATAGGGAAATTTTCCTACTTTTGTGCCTCGGGTGAGTCTTATACGACCAGCTCCTTCAGAATCCCCCAGGTGTGGAAGCAAGCAAGGGTATGAGGTTGTAGCGGTGCGATATAAGTAGCTTACCCTTTTTTATTTTCATCCCATCAAGCTCCCAATATTTATAATGTTGTAAACACAAAACTCATCTTCAAGGTTTTACCACGCTATTTCCATATCAAAAAAAAGAGAGCAAAACTTTTGATAATAAAAATATTTTAGCTATCTTTGGTTTAGATATACTACACAACCTATTAAATATTACGATTATGAAAGGTAAAGTAAAGTGGTTTGATAGCAAAAAAGGATATGGCTTTATATTAAACGAAGAAGGTGGCGAAATATTCGTTCATTACACAGGAATCATCGCTGAAGGGTTCAAGGCTCTCACTGAGGGCCAAAATGTCGAATTCGAGGTCGACAACAACGAGAAAGGCGTACAGGCCATAAATGTCACCGTTTTACCAAAGAATTAAATACATTTCTCATAACCAACTTTTCAAGAAGCGCCAACTCCCAAATTATGGCGCTTCTATTTTTTTTGAGGGTGACACCTCTAAAAAAAAGGGTAATGATGCCAAAAAAAGAGGTTAAACAACATATCCATTGTATAACCTCTTTACTTTACAGTGGGAGCTAAAGCATTTATTTCACTCTACCTTAGCAATTCATCTAACTCATATTCAAACAACAGATTATAACCCGAAGTTTGATTTACATATACTCCAACAACATCTCCTTCAGGCGAAAGTACTACCTTCGCAGGATAACTATTGCCAGCATATTTATCAAATAAGCCATTCCAGTTTAAACCCTTCTGCTTCAACTCCTTTTGCCACAAAGCAGAATTATTATCTCGGCAGTTTACTATCACTGCAACGAACTTTTCACCATACTTCTTCTTTAAATCTATCAATTTTGGCATACCTTTCAACCAGCTGCCCTGATGAGTGCCCCAGAAATACAACACAACATACTTTCCTGCCAACATTGACTTTGAAACCTCTTCACCAGCAAGCGTTTTCATAGTCAGACCATCCTCCTCAAGTTTGTAAATCTCTCTGGCCTTTTCAATAATCACAGCATTATCTAAATGAGTCTTCACGGGAGCAAATTCCCCTTCAAATATACTCTCATCAACAACCGAAGCATATTCAGCCATATCCTTCAAGTAGGTCAAGAAAAATGCAGATGCCTTACGCGCAGGGAAGCTCTCTATAAAGTTTGAATGAGTAGTCGAGAGTAACTCTTTAAGTTCCGCCTTCTTTGCATCCTTAACACGTGGGTCCATAACACCCTCATAGCTTCCCCAAAGCAAATCTTCATATTCGCATTGATATTTTCTGAATTCGCTCTTTACGGCAGAGATATCCCTATTCACCTGATTACCTTTCTTGACTGTTGTTGATATATGACCATCAGCTGATACTGCATTAATATACAAAGACTGATTGGGATAGAGTATATTTTGTATCTCCCCCGAAGGACGCAACCAACGACGTCCTTTCTCTTGATGACGATAATCCATCGAATAGATGCAGAAGAATAACGGCTCGTCAGAAACATCTATATTCAGTTTCAACTTACCTCGTTTAAGAATCAACGTATCAATCTCCTCCATGCCTGGACTGATCAAAAAATCGCTCAATGGCGTTGTTGAGAGAAAGACCGTATCGTTTGTAAGTCCTTTATAACTCACCACCAGATTGTGGTTCGGGTTGCTCCACAAAAAGTAACCACCAATCAAAAGTGCAACCGCAACAATAATTCCAAACAACTTTTTCATAGGCTTACAATATTAATTATTTACAAACAAATATAGTAAAATTTTAACAAATAAGCAAGCCTATAAAAAAAATTACAGCAATTATTCACCTACTTCTGAAATTTCATCGTAAAGTTTCTAAGCCATCGCATCAGTGGACCTCGGACTAATTGACATACGGGGATAAAAAGACGAAACCACCAATCGGGGACCTTGCATCGTTGACCGCGGAACATACCATTCAGGGAGCGGCGAGCACAACTTTCGGGCGACATCAAAATACCCGTCTTAAGACCAAATCGTTGCAGTTTTTTACTTAAGCCATATAGGTCAGTAGCAATACCCGCAGGGCAGATTGCCGTAACGGTTACACCCTTTGCCTCAACTTCCTTCGAGAATGCTACCGAAAAACTCTTCAAATATGCCTTACTTGCACTATAGAGTGACAAGCCAGGATAAGGCATCCAAATCGAATAGGATGACATATTAAGTATTCGCCCCCCGCCACGTTCAATCATATCAGCAGCATATTGGCGGCACATCATGGTAGCTGTAAAATCATGCAGGAACAACACTCGTTCAATGCGTTCGACAGGTGTATTCAGGATATCACAAAATGAGAAGATGCCAGCATTATTTATCAATACATCAACCTTAATACCCTCCGTTTCTGTATAGGCAAACATCTCCTGTGCGGCTGTTTGCGTAGCCAAATCCTTGACAAGATACTTAACCCATACATCGGGATTAACCTTAGCAACCTCCTGAGCAGTAGCGACAAGTTCATCCTCACCCGATGCCACCATCAACACGTTATATCCCAAATAGGCTAAACGCAGAGCATAACAACGACCTATACCCTTTGATGCTCCCGTAACGAGTGCGGTTTTTGTACCCGCTAACACTTCACCTCTGCGCATGACTACAAATTAAGTTCTTTACGTATTACACGAGGTAAGTTCTCACAATGATGACAACACTTCATATCCACTGAATACATACGGGCAATACAGTAATCCTTGTGATCGCAGCCCGAACGAGTAGAAAAATCTCCCTCGAGCATCTTATTTACAAACGCAGGGTCATTAATCAATGCACGCGCCATCTGAACCATCTCAAAGCCCTCGTCAAGTACTCGTTCAACGCCTTCACGTGACACCAAACCTCCAACATAAACCAATGGGCCCTTCAACGCAGCACGGAATTTCTTGGCATTCTCCAAGAAGAAACACTCTTCAAAATCATACTGCTTAATCATCCATTGACCAAATAACGACACCACAATCTTCTGCAACCACTCGTTCCAGCCCATATAATAACCCATAGTCTTTGTGGGTATTCTTCCGCGCATAACTGCCATTGGAGCTCGTGATACAAATCCCGAAGAAAGAACAACACCATGTACACCAAACTTTTCAATCTGCTTAGCAATCTCTATTGATTCTGGCACCTGAATACCACTTCTAAAGCCATCCTCCATATTATGCTTTACAAGCACAGCCATATTGTGACGTGCAGCCTGCTCCATAACCTCCTCCAAGCACATATTCATAAAACGCATACGGTTTTCAAGCGAGCCTCCAAACTCATCACGACGACGGTTGGTCCAGGGTGAAAGAAACTGCGATATAAGATAGCCGTGACCAGCATGTACCTCAACAGAGTCAAAGCCCGCATCGTGAGCCGTGATAACCGCCTTACCAAAATCCTTGGCAAACTCTTTAAGCTCGGCAGGCTTCAGCTTGCGATGAAAGGTTGGAGAGTATAGATTAAAACCATTCGATGCCGACACAGGAAAGCATCCAGCCGTAGACCAATGTGTCATATTACCACAATGACCTATCTGAACACCCACAGCAGCACCCTCTTTATGTACTGCATCAGTTATATCTTTCAATGCTGGGATAATCTCATCGCGCAACCATAGCTGAGAATTAAATGAAATGCCGCTACGATTAATCGATGCATAAGCCAGCGTAGTCATGCCGACACCACCGCGAGCAACACTAACATGATAATCCTTCAGTGCCTGAGTAGGAGCAAAATCCTTACCCATAGATTCAAACGCTGCCGAACGTATTACACGATTACGCAACGTCACAGGCCCCATCTTATAAGGGGTAAAAAGTTTTGAATCTTTGATATCTTTCATCTGATTGAATTTTCTAATAAATAAATGGAATTATACATTTACGCTTTAAAGAGGTAAACTCCTCGCCGAACTCCTTTTCATAGCGTTTGTAAAGCGACACCGAACGAGGTGCCAGGTTAGCAAATGTCCACAACACAAAGACCACTCCTGCCCACGACCACGATGCAATAGCAAAACCAGTCCACTCCAACAGCTCGCCAAAGTAATTTGCTGATGAAACATATTTAAACATTCCTCCTTTGGGAATATAATGGCGTTTATCACCGGGTTTACGCAGATTTCGAATGATATGATCAGAGTGCAGATTCACAATCATACCCACCAAGAAAACGAGTACTCCAATCCATATATATGGTTTTGCAAACCAGTCAATATAATAACCTTCGGGAGCAAGGTAGAATATCCAACCGCCCTGCATCAGAGCATTAAGCGAGTTGAACACCATACCCATAATAACAATACCCATTGGCATCCTAGAATCACCACGCATCAATAGCGGGAAGATAAATGAACGCTGGAAATAGTGAAGCTGAAATACTGCAAATAGCACCAAAGGTACAGCATCCCATTGCCGAGGTGACAAGCTCCACAATATACACATGACAATGAACACAGGCGACTCCATTAAAATCCACCCCAACTTATTGGGTATAGGTCTTCCGTATCGACGGTCAAACAGATATCCATAGCCAGCCTCAAAAAACTGTAATGCCACAAAGACAAAGAGTGCCACGATGGCCATAACTGCCAAGAAGATGTTATATGCCGACAACAAATTTTCCATTTTTTACTGTTTACACTTTATATATTATGCAAATATACAAAAAAAATGGTTTATCAAGGCAAATTCCAGGATAAACCATTTCGATTATTGTACTTATTTACCATTACTGTGCCGCAAAGACAAAGCTTATAGACCTGCCCGTGCCCTCTACCTCGTAGGCCTTGTCGGCATAGATGGTAGCCTTGGCATTGACGGGGATTGTGACATTCAACACTATGTTACCACCCTCGCGCTTCCACGATGAAACAACCTTACCCCTGACTGTGCGAAGCGAAGCCTCGGCCCACTCCAAACCTTCGGGATAGTGTGGACGGATGATGATATGACCAAAGCCCGGTGCTGCCTCGTCGTAGTTGATACCGGCAATATCGCTCTGCATCCACGCTGCCACATCGCCAAAGAATACGTGGTTGGCCGATGCTGCGCCACCAAAGCGTGGACCGCTGCCTATTCTCCATCTTTCGAGTGGTGAAGTGTAGCCATTGGCTATCCACGCACCAAACGAAGGCACCTTTGTCTGTGTTGCAAGCCTATAAGCAGTATCAACGTAGCCATACTTAACCAGCATACGCAACGCATACTTACTGCCCACCAAGCCGAAATCACACAGATAACCACTCGCAATAACAACCTCGTTAAGGCGCGAAGCAACCAACTGCTCCATACCCTCTGGCACCAGACCCATAGCCAGAGGCAGAGCCTGGGCGGTAATCTTGCCTACCGAATAGAAACCTGTCTCGCGGTTGAGATATTTAGCATTGATATAGTCACGCAACTGCTTTGCCTTGGCCTCATACTTTGCACCGTCATGACCCAGCAACTCGGCAAAGCGAGCCATCAACTTATGCTGATAGTAGTAGTAACAAGACGACACAAAATCCTGTGGCGTTGTGGTACGATAGTAGCACCAGTCGCCAATGCCGCGCATAAACTCAGGAACAAAGCCATCCTTATTCTCGCGCTTCATTTGCATTTCGAGATAACGCTCGGCAGCAGGATAAATCTTTTCGATGGCGGTCTTGTCACCATAGTAGTTGTAGAGATAGTTAGGTATTACAAACATCGACGCATCCCACACAGGGCCCGGCCAGTCGCCATAGCCCCAGCCCGAACTTGGGATGATGCCCGAAATACGGCCATCGGCGTGCTGGTTATCTACGTGGTCATCTATCCACTTCTCGTAGGCCAGCAGACCGTCGAAGTTGGTCAGGGCGATATCCATACTGATGTGTGCATCTGCCGTCCAGCCGTTCTTCTCACGATGAGGGCAGTCGGTAGGTATGCCGTAGAAGTTCGCCTGGTAAGAGCGACGCACGGCACGCCACAACTTATTGAACAAATCGTTTGAAGAGTTGAACTCACCCACGCTCTCCATATCTGTCGAGAGGAAGTGTGCCTTTATTGAGTTCATATCCAACTCAATAGGACGGTCCGAGCGCACCGATACATACTGGAAGCCGCAGTAGTGGAAACGAGGTGTGAACTCCTCACCCTGCTCATCGCCACGCAAGATATATACATCCTGCTGGAATGTAGCATCGCCAACTGTATGATAATATATGTTTATGTTACGCACCTCCAATGTGCTGTCCTTTTTGAGCAACTCGCCGTGCTCCACCTCTATGCGGGTACCCGCCTCACCCTTAACCTTCAAAGTGGTGACACCTGCCATATTCTCAGGAAAAGCAAAGAGGTAGTGCTGGTCGGAGAACTTCTTCATAGACTTGGGAGCCACAGTCTCAACGGTGCGTATTGCGGGCATCTTCTGCGCCAAAAGCAGAGCCGATGGAGCCTCAACCTCTACGGCCGCAGGGTATGCGCTATCATCCATTGCAGGGTCATCCCACGACTCTACCCTCTTGCGGGCATCGATAACGTCGCCTGCATAAATCACATTGCAACGCACCTCACCCTCGGTAGTCTTCCAACTATGGTCGGTCACAACAACATCCTTCTCTCCGTTGGCGTACTCAATGTGCAACTCGGCAATCATACGGGGACGGTTACGCCACTCAGCCTTGTCGAACTGCCATACAGCCATTGCAGCATACTCGTTGTAGAAACCGTTGCCCAGCGTAGCCGTGATGACATTGTCACCCTTGCCAATCAAAGCCGTCACGTCGTGCGTAAGGTAGAGGTTACGCTTGTCATAGTGCGTGTAACCCGGATTAAGCCAATCCTCCGACACTCGTTTGCCGTTAATCTTGGCATCGTAATAACCCGCAGCACTGATGTGCAACAATGCACGCTTCACCTTGCCCTCAGCGTAAAATCTCTTACGCAACATTGGCGCAGGGAGGTAGTTCTTGTCGTGAGCATCGGTAATCCACTTTGCCTGCCAGGGCTCTCCTCTGAGGTTTGCCGTTGAGAACCACTCCACATCCGAGCGGCAAATCTCATCTCCCGCAGCATCGTAGAGTACTACCTGCCAGCAGTAATCCGTATAGGATTTAAGGTTTTCGGTCGAGAGCGTCACTCGCTGAAATGGAGCCTGCTCGCGGCCACTGCTGACAACATAATTTCCCGCCTTCAACGCCTTCTGACTCTGCGCCACGCATACCTTAACGGTGTTCTGCGTAAAAGCCTCGCCCTTCTTGGAGCCATAGGTCCACGAGAAACGAACCACATCACCATCAACATTTTTAGGAGCGACACTATACTCTACGCGCATATCCTCCACACTAATGCCGTGTCGGCTACTGCACAATAGAGTAATCGCAAGCATCGACATCAGAGCAATGACGCTTCGGCGTACTCTTAAAGCAACTGTTTTCATCATAAACTATAATTTGCATAATACATAATACGCAAAGTTATGAAAATATACTCTTCTTCGCAAAACTTTAATGATTTTTGAATTATATATTCTGCTCTGCTATTCTGTTCTGCGGCACTCAGCCCGCGGCTTTTGATAACGTGTTAATAAATTCACATCGCAAAAGATTTGCAGTTCAAAAAAGAATATCTATCTTTGGATGTTGAAAGTGCATTACTTTTAACAAAACGTTGTTTTCTTAAGAGTTGACTTTCAACAGTAGTTACGCATAAATTGCTAATTCAAATAATAATGAAAAAGATTGACGTAGTTCTCGGATTACAATGGGGCGATGAGGGTAAAGGCAAGGTGGTAGATGTACTGACACCTAACTACACCGTCGTAGCCCGTTTTCAGGGTGGACCAAACGCTGGTCACTCTTTACATTTTGGCGACAAGAGTTTCGTATTGCGCACTGTTCCATCTGGTATTTTCCGCGATGGTTCAATTAACGTAATTGGTAATGGCGTGGTGGTTGACCCCGTATCACTTACCGAGGAGTTGAAAAACATCGCCGCACAGGGCATTCCTGTTCAGGAGAAGCTCTTGATCTCAAAGAAGGCCCACATCATTTTACCTACACACCGCATGTTGGATGCAGCAAGCGAGGCTGCTAAAGGTAAATCAAAGATTGGTTCAACTTTGAAGGGCATTGGTCCTACTTATATGGACAAGACAGGTCGCAATGGTTTGCGCTTTGGTGATGTTATCTCAGAGGACTTCGTTGAGCGATACAACAAACTCAAGTCAAAGCACGTTGAAATGCTTTCACAGTACAAGGGTTTTGAGTATGATGTTACAGAGTACGAGCAGACCTGGATGGAGGGTATCGAGTACTTGCGTGGCTTTAAGTTCATCGACTCTGAGCAGGTGGTAAACGACTTTATCAACGACGACGTAGCCATCTTGGCTGAGGGTGCACAGGGCTCATTGTTGGATGTTGATTTCGGTACATACCCATTCGTAACATCATCTAATACTGTTTGTGCAGGTGTATGCACAGGCTTGGGTGTTGCTCCTACAAAGATTGGTGATGTGTATGGTATCTTCAAGGCTTACTGTACACGCGTAGGTAGTGGTCCATTCCC
>JAGBTO010000047.1 GCA_017631285.1 Alistipes sp. | reverse complement strand
GCGATGCGGAATCCTTGCCGAAGTGACTCAGTCTGTTGCCGAGCGAGGAGAATATGTCAATCATCCTATCCATTATGGTATATTATAGAGCCTTAACTCCTTTGCAAACTCCTTTTCTCTGCCTTGCAGACATCTATCCACCAGCGAGTGAAACTTCGCCGAGTGGTTGTGGTGCACCGTGTGGCAGAGCTCGTGCACGATTACATAATCTTGCAAGTGGCAGGGCAGAAGCATCAGGTAGAGGCTCAACGATAGGTTATTCTGCGCTGTGCAACATCCCCATTTCGAGCGAGAAGCGCGGATGGTTACCCTTCCGTAGCAAAAGCCATATTGCTGTGCTATTTCCGCAACTCTGGAGGGGAGGTAACTCTTTGCCTTGATGCGTAGCTGCTCGATATCTGCCTTTGAGAGCTTTGGCGGGGTAGGGCGTGAGGCATATTTAGCCTTGACGCTCTCTATCCACTCCTGTTTACTCTCCAAAAACTCCAGCGCACGCCTTTGTGATATGTAGGGTGGGTAACTTAATCGTATCTCTCCCGAGGGTCGCACCGCAAGCGATATGCGTGAAGAACGACGCGTGGAGCAGATAGTTATCTCACCTAGCTGAGGGTAGTGGAGTGTGGTTTTCATCTTATCCTATGCGTTGGCGTACAGCCTCAAATAGCATAATAGCCGCTGCTGCCGCCACATTGAGTGACTCGATAGCTCCAATCATTGGGATGGCAAGTTGCTCGTCGCAAAGCTTTAATACCTCCTTTGAGATACCAGTATCCTCGGCACCCATAATAATTACGGTTGGCTTGGTGAAATCGGCATCATAGATGAGCTTTGTACTCTTCTCGGTAGCTGCCACAGCCTGGAAGCCCTCAGCCTGCAACGCCTTGATAGTGTTGCGTATAGAACCTACGCGGCAAACAGGAATACGGCTCAACGCACCCGCCGATGAACGCATGGCGTCGGAATTTACCGGAGCCGAGTTCTTTAACGGAGTAATCAATCCATGTGCGCCGGCACACTCTGCCGAGCGGGCAATACCTCCAAAGTTGCGCACATCGGTAACGCCATCGAACAGAACAATCAGCGGAGTCTCATCCTCTGGTACGCGCTCCAGAATATCGCTCAACTCAACATATTCGATTGGGGCAATCTGTGCCACAACGCCCTGGTGATTGAGTTTGGTGAGTCGGTTTAGTTTCTCAACGGGCACCTCCTGAATGCGTATGCGGTGACGGAATGCCAAGTCACGCAACTCGGTCATCAGCTGACCTTCAGCACCCTTGCGGATGAATAAGCGCTCAATCTGCTTGCCGGTCTGTATTGCCTCGGCTACGGGGCGAATACCAAATACAATATCACTCATAATATTATTGATTTTCAGTTATTTCTAATTCGTATGATGCCTTCTCCCACTCGTGCATTAGGTGGTCATAGCGGGCTTTAAGCTCGTTATATGCGGCATAGTCAGCTTCGTTGTATGCGGTGGCTGTGGCAAATTTCTCGTCGTAGCTCGCAATTTGGCTTTCAACCTCAGCGAGTTCTGCCTCAATACTCTCTACTGCTTTGCGGAGTTTGCGCACGAGTTTCTCCTGCTCCTTCTTCTGCTCATAAGAGAGTTTTCCAGATGAAGACTCCTTGTTTGTAGAGGTGCTCACTGGCGTGTCCTTGCGCTCGATATCCTGCAATGACTCCACCTTGCGCTTTTCGAGGAAGTAGTAGATGCCGCCCAGATACTCCTTTACGCCGCCATCGCGGAACTCATAAACCTTTTCAACCATTCCGTCAAGGAAATCACGATCGTGTGATACGACGATAACCGTGCCGTCATACTTCTGAATAGCACGCTTGAGAATATCTTTAGAACGCATATCCATATGGTTGGTAGGCTCGTCAAGTACCAATAAGTTGTATGGCTCAAGCATCAGACGTGCCATAGCCAATCGGCTACGCTCTCCACCCGAAAGCACCTTCACCTTCTTGTCGATATCCTCGCCTCGGAACAGGAATGCTCCCAAAATGTCACGCAGACGAGTGCGGATGTCGCCAACGGCAACGCGGTCGAGGGTATCGAATACGGTGAACTCGCCATCCATCAAGTCATCTTGATTTTGGGCGTAGTAGCCAATGTTTACATTTGCACCGAGTTTGATTGTGCCCAAAGTTTGCTCCAACTCGCCGATAATCATTCGTGCCATTGTGGTTTTACCCTCGCCATTTCTGCCGACAAGGGCAATTTTCTGACCGCGCTCGATGGTGAAATTGGCTCCCGAGAAGATGTGTTTTTCGCCAAACGACTTGCCCACCTCCTTAATCTCGGCTACAATCTGACCCGAACGTGGTGCGGGCGGAAACTTGATGTTGAGCGTTGCTAAATCCTCCTCCTCAACCTCAATGCGCTCCAGACGTTCCAGTTGCTTGATTCGTGACTGTACTTGATTGCTCTTGGTTGGCTTGTAGCGGAACTTTTCGATAAACTCCTCGGTCTTTTCGATTAGCTTCTGCTGATTTTCGTAAGCCGCCATCTGTTGTGCACGACGCTCAGCACGAAGTTCTACAAATTTTGAGTATGGAACTTTATAGTCGTAGATATGTCCCAACGAAAGCTCAACTGTACGGGTGGTAACATTGTCCAAAAAGGCACGGTCGTGCGAGATGAGCAGAACTGCACCGTTGTAGTTCTTGAGATACTCCTCCAACCACTGAATACTCTCAATATCGAGGTGGTTGGTAGGCTCGTCGAGTAGGAAAATTGATGGACGACGTAACAGAAGCTTTGCCAGCTCAATACGCATACGCCAGCCTCCCGAAAACTCCGATGTGGCACGATTGAAGTCGGTACGTTTGAAGCCCAAACCCAATAGAGTCTTTTCGATGTCGGCCTCGCGTGTGTCACCTCCCAAGATGTGATATCTATCCTGTGCATCGTTTAGACTGTGTAGCAAATCGGCATAAGCCTCCGACTCATAATCGGTGCGCTCAGCAATCTCTGATGTGAGTCTTTCTATTTCGGCTTCAAGGCGCAATACCTCGTCAAAAGCCTTCTCGGTTTCAGCCTTAAGTGTGGTAGTGTCGGCTACACGCATCTGCTGGGGTAGATATCCGATTGAACATTCGCCATTAATGGTGACAGCGCCCTCTGTTGGTTGCTGTTCGCCTGTAATGATGCGCAACAGGGTAGTCTTACCTGCGCCATTCTTACCCACCAAACCTATACGGTCTTTCTCGTTAATCAAGAAAGATATGCCATCGAATAGAGTCCAGCCGCCATAGCTGACGGTTAAGTTATCCAACGAAATCATTTACGCCTCCAAAATCTTTATAATCTCTGCCTCCGGGTCTGCAGCACCGAACACAGCACTACCGGCTACCACTGCGTCGCAGCCAGCCTCAAATACCTCGGCGGCATTCTTTGCCGAGATGCCACCATCAATCTCGATGATAAAATCGAGCCCCATCTGCTCACGCATAGCCTTAAGTTCACGCACTTTGTCTAACGAATCAGGCATAAACGACTGACCACCGAAACCTGGCTCAACGCTCATCACCAGCACAAGCTCCACCTTCGCAAGAATATCTTTCAAAACCGAAGCTGGTGTAGCAGGCTTGATAGAGATACCTGCCTTTGCACCTGCAGAGTGAATTTCGTCAATGCACTTGTCGATGCACTCGGTAGCCTCGTAATGGAATGTGACATAGTCAGAACCTGCTTCAACGAAGCGCTTTACATACTTCTCTGGTTCAACAATCATTAGGTGAACATCCAACACCTTGTTTGTCGCTTTGCGAATAGGCTTCATTACAGGAAATCCGAACGAGATATTGGGTACGAATACGCCATCCATGACGTCGATATGTACCCACTGAGCTTCGCTGCGGTCAATCATTTTGGTGTCGCGTTCAAGGTTGCCAAAATCAGCTGACAACATCGAAGGAGAGATAATTCGTGTCATATATTGTAGTGTTTTATTAATACGCATTGCTTATTTTGCAAAGATAGCATTTAATGGTGAATTCATGACTATTTTTGTGTGATAAGTGCAATCTTTAAGATATTATTTTGCTAATATACGAATTTTTGTTACTTTTGTGTATATAAATCTAATTAAGTATTGAGTATATGAAGAAATTTTTACTTGCAATAGTAGCTGTTGTAGCTACATGTTCACTTTCGGCACAGGATTTACGTTGGGGTGTTACAGGTGGATTTAATTTTGCTTATGAGCATTTGTCTGCGGGGAACTCGTCGGATTGCTATTTGGGTTTGAATGTAGGTGCTAAAGTTGAGTGGGATCTCGCGGATGAGATTGCTGATGGATTTTATGTGGATGGCCGAGCTCTTTATTCACTTAAAGGTGCCCAATGGAAGGGTTGGCACGAAAATTTAGGTTATATTGAATTGCCATTTAATTTTGGATACCGTTTCACGTTGTCTGATAATGTTTCATTGTTTGCAGGCTTGGGACCTTATGTAGCTATTGGAGTAAATAGCAGTAGCGTAGTCAAGACTGATAATGTTAAGACTAAAACTAAATTATTTGGCGATTTCTATAAACGCTTTGATTGGGGTTTGAATTATAATGTCGGAGTCGAATTGAAGAAGGATTGGCAGGTATTCTTGGGCTTTGAACATGGTTTTGTGGATATGGTCAAGAGTGATCCTATTGTAGATAATACTACTATGCACGCTTTGAATCTGTATATAGGTGCGGCGTATATGTTTTAAATAAATTACGAAACTATACCTTGAATCATACTTAAAGTCGATAGTCCTCTGCAGGGCTATCGACTTTTTTTGTATGCTCGAAATTTTAGAACCGTAGATTGTGGCTTGTTCTATATTGCAATGACAACTAACAAAAACAAAAAAACTTGTGATGTGTCACAAGTTTTTTTTGCTATTGTTATTGCGTATTTACTTTATCTCTTCACCGAATAGCGTTGCCGATGAGCAACCTGTAATTCTACAGCGTACATAGTCGCCAACATTATGGTCGCCACGGTCGAATACTACAACCTTGTTTTGAGATGTACGTCCGAAAAGTTGTTCCTCGCTGCGTTTTGATGTGCCCTCAACCAAGACTTCGAACTCCTTGCCTACGTCGCGCTTGTTGCTTATCTCGGATAGCTTGTTTTGTAGATTGATAATTTCCATCAGGCGGGCGGTCTTTACATCCTCGGGGATGTCGTCGCCGAGGTTGCGCTGGGCAAAAGTGCCTGGACGCTCAGAATATTTGAACATAAAGGCGAACTCGTAGCCTACCTCCTCCATTAGCGATAGGGTGAGTTTATGATCTTCCTCGGTCTCGCCTGTAAAGCCTGCTATGAGGTCGGTCGTGATGGCGCAATCGGGCATATGGCGACGAATGGCAGCCACACGGTCGAGATACCACTCTCGAGTATATTTGCGGTTCATGCGCTCCAGCATCACCGATGATCCGGATTGTGCAGGCAGGTGGATGGCACGGCAAATATTTGGCATTGAAGCCATTACCTCCAGGAGCCTGTCGCTCATATCTTTGGGGTGTGATGTTGCAAAACGCACGCGCAGCAGTGGGGAAATCTCTGCCACAGCCTTCAGAAGTGCTGGGAAATCAACGTCGCCTGTGCGATAGGAGTTTACGTTCTGCCCCAACAGTGTTACTTCACGATAGCCATTCTCAAAGAGTGAACGAGCCTCGGCAATGATTGTCGAAGCTTCACGGCTACGCTCACGACCACGAGTGTAAGGTACTACGCAGTATGAGCAGAAGTTGTTACAGCCGCGCATAATCGCGATATAAGCACTTACTCCATTCTTATCCAAACGAACGGGTGCAATCTCGGCATAGGTCTCCTCTTGCGATAATAGGGTATTCACGCCTTTGCCGCCACTTTCGGCCTCACGAACCAAACGGGGTAGATCACGATAGGTGTCAGGACCCGCTACGATATCTACAGCCAATTCACCTTCGGTGAGTTGCTCCTTCAATCGTTCCGCCATACAACCTATGATGCCAACCAAAAGTGATGGTTTGCGTTTACGCAGACGACGCATCTCTGTGAGGCGTCCCCAGATTCGTTGCTCGGCATTGTCGCGGATTGAGCAGGTGTTGATGAGGATGATGTCGGCATCCTCTATTTTTTCGGTATAAAAATAACCCTCTTCCTGCATAATAGAGACCACGATCTCGCTGTCACCGACATTCATCTGGCAACCGTAGGTTTCGATGAATATTTTTCTTCCATTGCCTACGAGTGGGCGTAAATTATTTACTTGTATCATAAATTTTCTTGAACATTAATCATTTAAGATTGAGTCGGCCTCTGGGAAAGGTTTAAATCCTTCACCATAAGTGTCATAAGCGTCAGTTACCACAAGGAAAGCCTTAGGGTCGATAGTTTTCACCTTACGCTGAACGAGGGCCACCTCACGACGACTTACCACAAGGAAGATCATCTCTTTATCCTCTTTGGTATACATGCCTGAGGCTTTGAGGAATGTTGCACCTCGCTCCAAATCGTTGATGATGAAGTGACGTAATTTCTCGTTTTCGTTGCTAATTATAAAGAGCAGTTTGTCGTACGACGCACCGTCAATAGCATAGTCTATAACACGTGATGATACGTAAATACAGATAAGCGAGTAGAGTGACAATAACCATCCTCCGCTCTCGCCATTTTCAAGACCAATACCAAAGCCGATAACCAATAAACCAGCCAATACTACGCAAGAGTCGGCTAAAAGAACTCCGCGTGAGAATGGAATATGGAAATATTTGTTAAGAATCATGGCGATGATATCAGTACCACCTGTGGTGGCATTACTACGTACAACGAGACCTAAACCAGCACCTAAAATAGTTCCTCCTAAAATACATGTTAGCATCAAGTGGTCAGAAAGGTCAATGGCTCCGCCAAAGATAAGTGAAGGGTCAAGCGTTTGCATTGCCTCCTTGTTAGGGTAAGCAAGAGTAGTAAATAGATTCATCAAACCTGGTGTGATGAATGCTGCAAACAAAGTGCGTCCACCAAATTGCTTACCAAAGATGATTATTGCAATGATGAGCAATGGTATATCCATCATATAACCAAATGTACCAACCTGAATAGTTGGGAAGATGTTGTGCAGCACGATACCAGCACCATACACTCCTCCTGGTACAATGTTGTAGGGATTGATGAAAAATACAAATCCCGCAGCAACGATAGCGCAACCTATGATAATAGTAATAATATCACGCCACCATGCAAAATTGGTTATCATCTCTTTGAAGGTCTGTTTAACGGTCATAATATTCGAAATTTTAATTACGGCGTAAAGATAACAATTTTTTTTGAAATGTTGTGATGTGTGTTCAGAGGTTTGTCATATGTTTATTGGTATAAGTTTTTTTTGTTGGCAATATGTTTAAATTTATGATGTGGCGATGTCGCCCTACGTATTCCTGGATTGTATTTTCTGGTTCCATTCGCCACAATATAGGCATTTTAGCCAATGTAAAATAGCCATTAGTGGCATGTGTAGCCCCTTGGTCACAATTATTTTGAATATTATTTTTTTTGACAGATTTTTGCGATGAAATTTAGCCAATGAAAGGTTGGAGATGTGCAAATATTATACAATTTATTGGCAAGTTTAAGAAAAAAGTATATCTTTGTAGAGAATATGCTTTTATTAACAAGTGGATTGTGCTACTATTCACTATCTAAATCATGAAGTTATGGCAAGTTGGAGCTTTATTACATATTATTGTGTTATTACGATGTTGATCATTGCTTATGTTCTTGGTTCAATTCCAAGTGCAGTATGGATCGGTAAGCGTTATTATGGTATAGATATACGCGAACATGGTAGTAAAAATGCCGGAACAACCAATATGCTGAGAGTATTGGGAAAGCGCGCTGCCATACCCGTGTTTATTCTCGATTTTTTTAAGGGCTTTTTGGCAGTGACAATGGTTGGACTGTTGCGATATGATGCTGATGTAAGTTCTGCGTGGATAATTAATCTAAAGATATTGGGTGTATTTGCTGCTGTTTTGGGACATATATATCCTATATTTGCCAACTTTAAGGGTGGTAAGGGTGTTGCTACATTGGTAGGCGCTATAACAGGCATATATCCATCGATCGTGTTTGTGTGTTTTGGCGTTTGGTTGTTGGTGTTTCTTTTCTCAAATTATGTTTCCCTTGCATCAATGACAGCAGGATGTTGCTTCCCAGCGTTGGTTATATTCCACTCGACAACAGAATGGTCGCGATATAATGATATATCGGTAACATTTATAGTGTTCGCATTTGTAATTGCAGGCTTGTTACTATGGACGCATCGCAAGAATATCGAACGATTGAAAAATGGTACCGAATCGAAAATATATATTTGGCGAAAACCTCCGAAAAATAAGGAAGAATAACTTAAATAGATATGTTACAGGAGAATCTTATTAAAATGTTCGAGGTGAGTTTCCGTGAGAATCACACCTTGCCAGCTTTGTCGGACTATTTCAGTAAAGAGTCGCTCACTTATTTTGAAATGTCCGAGAGAATTGCTCGTTTGCATCTCCTTTTTGAAAAGTATGGAGTGCAGAAGGGTGATAAAATCGCGTTGATTGGTAGAAATAACATTAATTGGTGTGTTACATACATCGCAGCAATAACCTATGGTGCTGTTATTGTGCCAATCCTTCAAGATTTTAATCCTGCCGATGTGGAGAATATTATAACCCATTCTGAGAGCCGTCTGCTCTTTGTGGGTGATGTTTTTTGGCAGACTTTGGATAGCGATCGTATGCCTGATTTGGAGGCGGCAGTTATAGTAAATGACTATACTGTAGTTTACGAAAAGGAGGGTGATAAGCTTGCTCAGATTGTAAATTCATGGAAAGCTGATTTTGATGAGAAGTATCCTAATGGATTTACGGCTGAAGATATTAAGTTTGCTGAAGTGCCTAACGAACAGATGATTCTTTTGAATTACACATCGGGTACTACTGGTTCTTCAAAGGGTGTTATGCTCTCGGTAAATAACCTTACAGGAAATATGGTATTTGCACGAGATATGATTAACCCTGAAACTAATAGCAATTATTTTTATGCCGGTGGACGTTCGTTGTCATTCTTACCGTTGGCTCATGCATATGGCTGTGCTTTTGATTTCTTGGCACAACTTGTTGTAGGTGGACATATTACATTGCTCGGCAGAATGCCATCACCAAAGATTTTGGTGGATGCTATGCAGGTGGTGAAGCCTACAGTGATTTGTTCCGTGCCACTGATTCTGGAGAAGGTATATCGTAAGATGATTATGCCTATGCTTGAGCAGGGACCGATGAGTATCGCCATGAAGATTCCATTTATTAACACGGCATTGTACTCGGTGATTAAGTATAAACTGATGGCTTCATTTGGTGGTGAGGCTCAGATTTTCATCGTGGGTGGTGCGCCAATGAATCAGGAAACAGAGTCTTTCTTGCGTAAGATTAATTTCCCTATTACTATTGGTTACGGTATGACCGAGTGTGCTCCATTGATTAGTTATGAGCACCCAAGATACTTCAAGAGTGGCTCTTGTGGCCGATATTTGCCAGGTATAATGGAGGCTAAGATTGAGTCTAATGATCCTCAGAATATTCCTGGAGAGATTCTTGTTCGTGGTGAGAATGTGATGATGGGTTATTATAAGAACGAGGAGGCAACTAAGGCGGTGTTGGAGCCAGATGGATGGTTGCATACAGGAGATATGGGTATTATGGATGAGGATGGCACACTCTATATCAAGGGTCGTTGTAAGACGATGATTCTTACCGGCTCTGGTCAAAATATCTATCCTGAGGAGATTGAGGATAAACTTAATAACTTACCTCTTGTTCTTGAGTCTCTCATTGTTGAGCGCAAGGGTGTTCTCACAGCTCTTATTGTTCCTGATTATGATCAGGCAAAGCAAGAGGGTATCGAGGGTGAGTCACTTAAGAAGATGATGGCAGACAACATCAATGAACTGAACAAGATGGTTGCTTCGTACGAGAAGGTTGCCTTGTATGAACTTATGGATGGCGAGTTCGAGAAGACGCCAAAGCGTTCTATTAAGCGATATCTATATCAAGATAAATAGATAATCCACAGAGAACGGTAGATTTGCCGTTATACTTAAACCGAGAGTTCCTCATTTACTGAAAGTAGATAGTGGACTCTCGGTTTTTTTTGAAAATTTCTTATATTTGTGGTGATGAACGTAAATATAAAACCTAAAGTTGATAAACCTGTTATAGGTGAAAGCTTGCTCTATTTTTTAGTGTGGGCTGTGGTGCTGTTGGTGCCAATTCTAAATTCTAAGATGATGTCGGAGGAGCATGTCCTCTTGGTAAATATCTTCATAGTATGGAGTAAGCTCATACCATACATATTTATATTTCTCATCAATAATTATATCCTTGTTCCATTCTTGCTGCTTCGGAAGAAGTATATATCGTACATTGTGTTGCTATTGATAATGCTTGTGTCGGTATTCTATACGCTGGAGTATTATCTCGATTCGATAAGCCATTTGCCTTATGTGAGTGCCGATAGTGAGTTGATTCATGGCAAAGCGTCATTTACCGACCTTGCATGGTATTGGAATGTGTTGTTGGGTGTATTTATGACTCTGGCAAACATAGGAATTAAATTTGTATTCAAGTCCATGAGCGATGAGCGTAAAATTATAGCTCTTGAGCGTCAGGGTCTGCAGGCTGAGATGGATGCTTTGAAGTATCAGATAAATCCGCATTTCTTTATGAATACACTCAATAATATCCATGCGTTGATTGATATTGATGCGACTGCAGCCAAGACTACCGTCATTGAGCTATCGAAGATGATGCGCTATGTGTTGTATGACTCTGAAAATCAAGTGACAAATCTGGTCAACGACGTAAGTTTTGTAGAACATTATATAGCTCTTATGCGCATACGCTTTACAAGCGATGTAGATATTCGTTTTGATGTTCAAGATCCATTGCCAGCTGGAGTGAAAGTGCCTCCATTATTGTTGATTGTTTTTGTGGAGAATGCGTTTAAACATGGAGTGAGTTATGCAGAGCCATCTTATGTATATATTTCGCTTAGGTGTGATGGCAGTAGAACTTATTTCGAGGTGCGTAACTCATGTCATAGCGTTCATGGCAAGGAGCCTGGTGGGGTGGGCCTCGAAAATGTGCGCAAGCGTTTGGAACTTATCTACGATGGCAATTATTCGCTTGTAGTAGATGATAGCAAAAAAGAAGAATATGTTGTTAAATTATCAATTCCGATAATGCGATGATGAGGTGCATAGCAATAGATGATGAGCCTTTGGCATTACGACAGATTAAGAGTTATATTGATCGTATTGAATGGTTGCAGCTGGTAGCTTTGTGTAGTCGTGCTAACGAGGCTAAGCAGTTGTTGATGGAGGAGAGGGTCGATCTTCTCTTTGTCGATATCAATATGCCTGATATTAATGGCCTGGATTTGGTTAGGTCGTTGGAAAATCCTCCTATGGTAATATTTACAACAGCTTATGCCGAATATGCTGTTGAGGGATTTAGATTGGATGCTGTAGATTACTTACTCAAACCTTTTTCTTATGAGGAGTTTGAACGTGCCGTCAATAAAGCTTGTTCTCTGTACGAGTTGTATCGTATGCGCGATATGCAAAGTACACCAGAAGTAGAACTTTCGGACGAAGTTGTGGAAGAAAAACGTGATTATATCTCAATTAAAGCCGATTATAAGGTGCGCATGGTGCGATATTGTGATATAATATATGTTGAAAGCGTGGGTGAGTATGTGCGTTTACATTTAACAGATGGCTCGAAGTTGGTAACTCTATTCCGTTTGAAGAATATGGAGAGTGCCTTGCCATCTAGCGATTTTATGCGTGTGCATCGTTCTTATATAGTTAATTTGAATAGGGTGTCAAGCTATTCTCGAGGGAAAATATATATGGACAATGGTGACGATGTGCCGTTGAGTGTGAATTATCGAGAAATTTTTCGTAGTTATATCGAACAAACACAACCAACGCAGTAGCTTTTATCCTAAAACGGGAAAATGTTTTAGCGCCACATACTCATTGTTACAACACTCGTAGCAAAAGTGTTGAATACCATTGGTTAATACCACATATCGAGCCTTTATGATTGCATTGTATCGCGATGCTTGCAGAAAAACTTCGTGTAGGACATGATTGTTGCTGAAGTCGATATCGGGAGATTTACACTCGGCAAGCAGTAGTGGGCGAGCATTGTTGTCCATAACCACCACGTCGGCACGTTGAGCCATGCCATTGATTGATACTGGATGCTCTTCGACAATCGAGCGTAATGGTGCTTTACAATGTAAAATCAAGAACTCTACCAGGTGTCGGCGCACCCATTCTTCGGGCGTTAGCACGATATACATCGAGCGTATGCGATTATACACCAAAATATGTCCATTATCTTCTTTGGCTCGTAAATTTATGTTAGGAAAATTCAGTTTTGGTGTATAATTCATCGTAGAAATAAAATTTTTTATAACTTTGACCACAAATATACGAAATATAAAGAAATATGAAAAGACTTTTGTTCATCATAACATTTTTAGTGCTCGCTATTTGCTCGCTTCATGCTCAGGAGTATTCTTCGCCAGAGTATATTTCAATGGGGCGTGAGCAGTCACGTTCAAAGGTTGTGTCGTATCCTACTGCTGAACAGGCACAGGCATTGAGTGCTGGTGTGGTTGAATCAAAATATGTGCGTCCTGTTACGGAATGGATACGTACTGAGGAAGACGATGCATTCGTATTTACATCAAAGTATGTTATCCCATTTATGTGGCTTAGTCGTATGGCAATACTCTATGTCGATGAGGCGTCGGGAGCTTATGAGGTGTTTGTAAATGGCAAGAAAGTCGGATATACAGCAAATGCTTTTGCTCCAGCCGAGTTTAATATCACCAAGTCGTCAAAGGAGGATGTAAATACAATATCTATTCGTGTGCTTAAGGAGCATTTAAGTCGCAAGATAGAGTGTTTTAACGATACTACTGAGGCTCGTGTGGGTGAGGTGTATGTTATGTCGCAGCCGGTAATTCGTGTTCGTGATATTGTTCACAAAACGAATATTGATGTCAAGGGCGAGTTTGCGAATGTTGAACTTGGCGTGATTGTTAAGACTGAAACACTTAATCCTAAGCGAGCTCGCATACATTACGAGTTGGTTGCCCCCGACACAACAGTTGTTACCTATGGCCATCGCGATATTACAATCGGCATGCGAGGTGAGGATACTATTAAGTTTTTGGCTAAGATTCCTTATTCACATACGTGGTCTGCTGATAACCCCGTGCGTTATCGTTTGAATGTAAATACGCAAGTCGAGGGACGTTATGTTGAATATCAATCACACATGGTGGGTTTCCGTACAGTAGAAACCGATGCCGAGGGCAAATTCTATATAAACGGAATCAAGCAAGAACTCTCATTTCAAGATATAAATCCTATGACGGTTACAAGCGAAGATATCGAGCAGGCGCGTAAACTGAAATGTAACGCTGTACGTTTTAAGATGGGTGCCGTACCTCAGAATGTCTATCGTATGTGCGACTCATTGGGAATGTATGTCATCGCTCAGGTCCCTATAAATACGAAGGAGAGTGGCTTGTCGCGTCGTAAGGATGGTAACCCATCGAATGACCCACAGTGGAAGAGTGCTTATCTGGATAGAGCAGAGACTGCTTATCGCACAACATCGGGTCAGGCTTGTGTCATAGGTTATATTTTGGCAGAAGAGTCGGCAAATGGTATTAACCTTTATGAGAGTTATCTGCGCCTAAAGGAGATGGAAAAAAGCCGCCCTGTGATTTATAAGTCGGCAGCGAACGAATGGAATAGTGATTGATGTAGCTAATATATTGGTTATCAATGAGTTTGTTAAATAAATTCATTGATAATATTAAAGTTTTGGAATTAAATTTTAATAAAATAGAGCAAAAAATTTGCACAAAACGAAAAACTGCTCTATCTTTGCACCAGCAATCTAAATGATTGATGCCTCTTTAGCTCAGTTGGTAGAGCACGACACTCTTAATGTTGGGGTCCAGGGTTCGAGCCCCTGAGGGGGTACAACAAAAGGTCCGATGGTTTTTCCATCGGATTTTTTGTTATATACCCTCGAGGAGCGAGAACCCTGACTGCGCCTCCCTTTCAGGGAGGATGGGAGGGTGTAAACAAAACGAGCACACGACTGCGCCTCTGCAAGTAGCGCAGTCGAGCCCCTGAGGGGGTACTTGAAGAGACTTTTCAGAAAAATCTGAAGAGTCTCTTTTCTTTTGTCCTCGTAACTCATTGGTTTGCAGGTATATTAGGTCAAGCACCTTGTTGTAAGAGTTGGTTCGATATGTTTCACCGTCGAATTCGAATTTTTCAGGGAACATCACACCAATAAGCTCTCTCTTGGTATCTAAACGCCCCTCCTTAATCACATGTGAAAGATTGTTAATCAATGACATAGCATACTTGATTTGTGGTTCGAAATCAGCACACTGAGGGTTTTTCGACATATCAAGTTTGGTCAAACACGCCTGTTTTTCTGCTAATACTCTCTGTTTTAATTCATTGTCATATTAATATCGCAAAAAGTTAAAAGAGCCTGTCTATTACGTGTTAGACAGACTCTTTCTAATCGTTGTTATTTTAAATCCTCGAATATATAAGGTCCTACGATGATTTAAAAGTTTGTTAAACGAACTTATTTGTCGAATTATTTTTATTAACGTGGGCCACCCATTGGAGGACCCATGCGGTTCATGCCTGGTTGAGCACCTTTGCCGTCAGACAAACCATAGTCTGACAAATCGCGCGAACCCTTTTTGCCAAATGCTCGCAGGTTGTAGTTAAACTGCACGATGAAGTAGCGGCCGATTACGCTATCCCATGAATTTTGGGTAAATCCAGAACCTGTGCTTCGCGAAAAAGCTTTATTTTGGTTGAAAATATCGTTCACACCAAACATAATCTCACCCAATTGCTGCTTGAAAAGTTTGTGGCCGATGAAGGCGTTGCAGAGCGTGAAAGAGTCGTTATATTTGTTGGTGTAACCAATGTACTGAGTATAGTTGGCACTTGCGGTAAAAGTAAAGCCCTTCAAGAATACAGCCTTAAACGAAGCTTCTGCATTGTGGTTGAAATACTCATTCTTACCTTGTAAGCCGAGAGAGTTATCGGCTTGATTGAAGCCTCCACCCCACGAGAGTGTGAAATCGATATTCTCTGAGATATTACTACCCAATACAACGTGTGCATTGTATCCGAGATTACTTGCGATGTTCTTCTGCTCATTGATTAGCGATGGCTGTTCGCGATAGCTAACTCCACCAGTAATGTTGAGGTTACACTTCATGAAATTAAGTGGAAAGCCATAGTTGATGTTGGTGCGCATGTCAAGGTAGCCATCCACGTTGTCGGTTGTGCTGTATTGAATAGGACGAGAACCCACCTCGGTGATTACGTCAGTAGGGATCTGGTCGCCTGTATATATGCTTTGGGCAAGGAAGTCCTGAGTGGTTTGGAATGAGAACATCCACATAAATGTGCGAGCCTTCTCCAAATTAGTATAGTTATAGTGTAAATTCAGACGGTGTGAGTATGCAGGGTTCAACTTGTCGTTACCTCTTGAAACATATTGCACATTAGATATATCCATAATGGTATTCAACTGCTGTACGCGAGGGTTGTCGGTGCTCGACATTAGGAACACACGCAATGAGTTCTGCTTGTTGAAGTTGAAGTTACCCATCATGAAATAAGTAAAGTCATTGTATGCACGTTTCACGGGCTGAGACTTGGTGCTCTTTACCTGACCGTCAAGTGTAGAGTATTGGTATGATATATTCGCCACGAAGTTGTTGCGCTCCTTAGCCCAATTGAAGCCTGGACCTATGCGGTGAGTTGTGTAGTCGCTCGAATATACGTTTGAGAGCGTTGGGTCGAGCTCACCATTTGTATAACTCTTGTCATTGCCGTAGTTGTAAGTGTTGCGATTGTTCTCCTGACCAGTGAAGCCAAAGTCGTAACGCAGTACAACCTGAGCGAACTTTGATACAGGTTCGGCATAGTTGATAGCAGCACCTACACCAAGGTTGCTTGAGCCTCCAAGGTTTGCCAGGTAACGCAAATCCTCTGTTCCGTCAGTTGCCTGATTTGAATAACTGCGTGAGTCGTTGTCGTTATCGCGATAGTTGATGCGGCCATCAACGGTGATGAAACGCCCCTTCTTGCCTAACAACACGCGGTACTGCAAGAACTCTGAGAGGTTGTAACCTCCGTTGTCGCCCTCACTGCCGTTTCTTATAAGGTTATTTATAGCATCGCCAATCTGACTACCTTCTGTTTTGTTGAAAGGGTCATAAGATTGAAGGCTGAAGTTTGTGCGCGACATGAATGACTGACCTTCCGAGATGCGCCAATCTACACGAGCACCGAAACGGTGGTTGTAGTTGTGGTTTTTGCTGTCGCTGGTCTGGTCAAGTGTACCCAAATCCTCCAGCGGAGCCTCATACCACTTGTAGATATGTGACTGGTTGCGAGTCTTTGAGTCGTTGTAGAAGTAGTTTGCCTGCAACTTAACCTTATCCTTCTCGCCCCATGAGTTCGAGTAGTTAAGACCCACGGCGCTAACCTTTGCTACGCCACTCTGAGGACGTACCATGTACTGACCTACACCACCGCGGCCCATACCACCGCCATGGCCACCTGTATTACCGGTAGCTCCCACGATATCCTCGAATGAGAAATTCTGCTTATTTACGTTGTTGAACAATCCCAAAACAGTCAAACGACTTGCTCCGTTGAAGTGGCTCACGCTACCTCCTGCTAAATATTTGTGCTTGTCGGTGATACCGCCTGCATTTGGCTCGTAGCCGTAGCCAGCGAAGAGCTTACCAAATGTGCCTTGACGCATACCTGGTTGTGTGACGATGTTCAGAGCCTTAAAACTATCACCATCGTCCATGCCCGAGAATTCAGCATTATCGCTAAGCTTGTTATATACTTCAATATTTCTTACAGCTTGAGCAGGAAGTGAATTCAATGCTGTTGCAACATCGTCGCCAAAAAACTCTTTACCATCGACATAAATCTTCTTTACAGTCTCACCCTGAGCCTCTACCGAGCCGTTCTTGATAGTTATACCTGGCATCTTCTTTAATAGACCTTCAACATCGGCATCGCTTGCTACCTTAAATGCACCAGCATTATAGCTCACTGTGTCACCCTTCTGTGATGCACGAATGGCTTGCACCTCCTTCACTACGGCATCAATCTTTGTAGTAGATTCGCTAAGTTCGACTTTTCCTAAGTTTTTATTTGCCGAGTTAATCTTAACGTCTATTGTAAGGTCATCGTAACCCAAAAATGAGATAGTTAATTTGTAGTCGCCATACTTTTGTGCAGGTATCACAACCTTGCCTTCATCGCCGGTTGTAAAGTGCTTGGCATCATCAAGATTAGCCACAGGTGCAATGCTTACTACAGCGCCAATTACACCCTGCTTTGTCTGCGAGTCGATAATTGACATTGTTACCTTGCCACTTTGTGCATACGACACTAATGCTAGGCAGATGAAAATAATTGAGATTAAAAACTTTTTCATATTTTATATGTTTTACTTAATTATTCTATTTAACGACTATTTGGTAACTGTAAAAATGCGCACAAAGATATAAAATATCTTTGATGGAGATATACTTTTACGGTGAAATGACAAAAATGGGGTGTCAATTAGCATTGACACCCCTCCGAAAAACAACCTAATTTCCATTACTGCCCTTAATGGATATTGTTGGATTGTACAAGGTCGGTTATGCCTTGTATCCCATTTTTTTAGAATTCGCCTCCGCCGAAGCCGCCCTGTCCACCAGGACCTCCAAAGCCACCTTGGCCACCCTCAGCACGCTGTTGCATCATCTGGCGCATGCGCTGCTCCTGAGCTTTCTTCTGCATCTGCCACTTCTTGAACTGCTTCTCAGTGAGAATCTCCTTCATGGCTTTCTCCTCAGCTGCCTCCTGAAGTTTGCGCTCTTCCTGCATCTTCTTCATGAACTCAGCTCGCTGCTCCTCGCTCATGTTGCGGAAGTCAGGACGCTGACCCTGCTGCTGACCCTCACGCATAGCCTTCATACGCTCCTCATGCTCAGCCTGCTGCTTCTTGTATACTGCGAGATTGTACTCGTAAATCTTTGTCTTCTGCTCGTCGTTGAGCTCCAAACTTTTAGCCATGCGGTCTGCACGCATCTGTGCGCGCTGCTCAACTGTCATTCGCTGACGTTGTGGACGCTGACCTTGTTGTCCCTGAGGACCTTGTGCAGATACGCTGGTAGCAACCATTGCTAGCACTGCAACCAAAAATAACTTTAGAGATTTCATATTGTTAGTTTAATTATTTATAAGTCATTAATCATTATGCTCGGTACAAAAGTAGTCACAAAACCCCAAATTGGAATTCAATTCGGGGTCAGATGTCGTATTGTGTAGGTGAAACGCCTAATTTGAGGGTTGAATCGCCATGAGCCATTGCTTAAATTCGGGTACTCGGGCTTTTGAGATGATGATTCTCTCGGGAGTTTCAAGTGTTAAGTTTAGTGCTAAACGGCTTCCAAACCATACTGCAATATCTTTAACGGCTCGTCGAGCGACAATGTATTGACGGTTAGCGCGGAAAAAATCGTTGGATGGTAAAACTCCTTGCAGAGTCTCCAGCGTGCGGTCAATGATGTAGCGGTCGCCTGAATAGGTGTATGCCGATACTTTTTCGTTGGAAGTGTAGAAGAATGCTATGTCGTCAATCGATAGAGGAATAATCTTATCTTTATAATGCACCAAGAATACACGCTGGTTTTCGCGGGAAGATGTTTCAACTAAATTCTCAACACGCGATTGATATTCGGTGCGTTCTTGACCGCTCAGTTGCGCCAACTTGGCTATGGCATGTTGTAAATCTTCCTCCTTGATGGGTTTTAGTATGTAGTCGATGCTATTAACCTTGAAGGCCCGCAAGGCGTATTCGTCGTATGCAGTAGTGAAGACAATAGGTGCTGTAATCTCAACTGTTTCAAATATATGGAACGACTCTCCATCGGCCAAATGAATATCCATAAATACCAAGTCGGGATAGATATTGCTTTTGCTCGAAAAGTATTCTACGCTCTCTTCTATGCTCTCCAATACAGCGAGAATGTTATATGATGGAGCTATCTTCTTTAGGATTGATTGTAGATTAGCAGCAGCTGCTGTTTCGTCCTCAATTATAAGTATATTCATAATCTTTGTTTAGTTTTGAGGTTGTTGCAATGGCAGTCGAACAATGAATTCTGCGTCGGTGTCAATAATCTCAATATCGTGACCTGTAATAAGCTGCCAACGGCTGTGTAAGTTCTTAAGTCCAATACCTGTCGATGGCTCAGGCTCAAGTTTTGGAGCCTTTTTATTGCTGACTACAAGCGTAGCACCTTCAGTCTTGATTGATATGTGGAAAGGTTGTTTTCGGGTGATGGTGTTGTGTTTTACAGCATTGCCAATCAACGGTTGAAGCGATAGTGCAGGAAGAGTCCAGTCTTTATATCTGGCGTCAATGTCAATATCAAAAAACAGTTTGTCGGCATATCGTACTTTGAATAATTCACCATAAGCTGAGGCAAACTCCATCTCCTCCTTTAGCGTAGTTTGAGTGTTTTGTCCATTTTGGAGTATGTAACGGAACGTGTAGGATAGCTGGTCTATATATTCCAGTGCCTTCTCCTCATTCTTGTCGCGCACAAGCATTGAGAGTGAGTTAAGCGAATTAAAGAAGAAATGGGGATTTATCTGTCCTACAAGCATATTATAGCGGCTTTGGATATTCTCTGTTCGCAGATGTTCATTCTCCAACAGGACCTGCTGTTGAAGATACAAAAGTTGATAGATACGACCATATAAGATGGCTACAACCAACGCAACGGTACATTTGAGAATCACCATCCAGTTTATCATATCACGGTGTTGGAATATCATCATTGCTTCGCCGGTCATCCAGCTCACAGAAGGTGCAAGGAAGTAACAAGCAACGGTAATGAGCAACACTATGGCACAACGATAAAGGTACTTGCCTCGTTTGGCGACACGGAATGTCATCACGGTAAGCAACAGCCACGATAGCAAGAAGTAGTATATCATCTGCGTCATGGTGTCTTGGTTGCGTTTCGGGCGGTCGTAGATTACAGGTGCCGCAATTTCGTTGCCATTCTGCATTCTCACCTCGTCAAGCGATGGGTTTGCCAGACCTCGTGGGGGGAAGAATGTGCAGATGATAGTGTCGCCATCTTGTAGATTATACCATCTTACCTTGCGGTTTGATACGTAGATACTATCCTCTTGGGGTGTATCTGATAATACTTGATTTACAATAAGGTAACCAAAACCATCGTGTGATAGGTTTAATACACCCTCTGCCTCGTGACGTGGTGTTATATCCTGCTCCATACGCTGACGCTGGTCAGTGGTCTCGCGCTCGGCAACAATCATCGATAATAGGTACGAGAAATTTACCGTCAAAGCAATGACTATGGCGATCAAGATGTTGATAGCAAGATTTGAGCGTTTGTCTTTCAATACGTTCATTTTTCCAAATATTTTATTGTCATCTCCGATGGGCAGTGGGATGGTTGTTTAAAGGTTACTCCTCCTTATACCATGAAGCATAAAGCTGGTAATCGCGGGCAGTGCGTTTCACTATGTGTTCGCGTTGTTCGGGTGTAATCTCCTTGACCTTCTTGGCGGGCACGCCAGCATATACCGAGTTTGGCTCCAACTGAGCGCCCGACAACACCAAAGCATTTGCCGCGATGATACAACCTTCGGGAAATACGGCATTATACAAAACTGTTGCGCCCATGCCCATGAGTACGCTGTCGCCGATAATTGCACCGTGGATTGTAGCGTTGTGACCTACCGATACGTCGTTGCCGATGTG
>JAGBTO010000046.1 GCA_017631285.1 Alistipes sp. | reverse complement strand
TCCATGGTGAAGTGACCTGTCATGCAGAGTTGTGCATAGAGCATAGGTGACATGTGACCAGGATCAAGGAAGAAGCGGTCGCGCGCCTCCCAACATGGGTTCTCTGGATCGTGGATAAGGAACTCAGAGTAAAGCACTTGTACGAAGTCTGCTCCACTCATTGAGCCACCAGGGTGTCCACTCTTGGCCTTCTCGACCATTGCTGCGGCGAGGATACGGATGTTATCTGCCGCCTTTGTCATAAGTTGATTTGAATTCATGATTGTATCGTTAGTTTATTATAGTTCAAAGTTGTTCAAAATGGTTCAATGTAGTTCAATGTGGTTCAATGTTGTTCAAAATGGTTCAAAATTGTATGGTTCAATGTGGTTTAGAAGCGATAGCCGATGTAGTAGTTAACACCCCAGTTAAAATCATTTCTAAACCCAAGACCTGGCACATAATAGGGAAGTACATTTCCTTCTGCTACACTGCGGGTCATCAATAGTTTGATTCTGCCAAACCACCCCATATGTAACCCCTTCCATAAATACACTTGACATCCCACAACGACTTCTCCCCAGCAATCAAAACGATTTTGGTCGTAAAAATTCAATGGTTGCGCCTGCCAATAGTCCGACTGTATGTGCACATTGGTCAAATCATAATTTTGATATGCTCCGCCCAAACGCAAGCCTACCAAAAGATTATTCTCTGTTGCTCCTTTCTTGACAATCGCCAAATCCATACCCAGTCTAGCAAACCCGCCATGCCCTTTGTGTTGCGCTCCATCTGCCCCACATTCCGCAAGCGCATAACCCAGTTCGAGAGTCGGATAAAAACGGTTCTTCAAACGCACATTGATTGCCATCTCATAATCCTGAATCCTACCCGCTGAGCGAGCCGCCTCAATGATGGGCATAGCAATATCCAATTTCACATTCACCCCTTGATAGACAGGGATGGAATCGTTCTTTTCTTTTTCAGTATCCTCGTGTGCGTACACAAGAAGCGTGAGAGGCAACAGCAATAATATGAAAAACCAACGCTTATTCATGCAAATAAATACACAAGTTATCTTGTGCTAGGGCTTCCACACTCGCATTGATGATTGACACACTATCTACTCGAGGATCACTAGACCACGCACGCAAAATAGTATGGTATATAGCACAACCACATGCTGCACTTATATATTGCAAACGAGGCGTGTGCTCTATGGACAAAGTATCCACTTGATTATGATATTGCACCAAGAATTGCGTCAAAGTAGTGTCTGGTCGTAATTCCAAGCCTATTCCTTTCAGATTTTTACCCTTCAAGCCGACATCACTCCCGACTCCAACCACCAAGATACTATCCCATTGTGCATACACCATCGTATCTCCCGCAGCCGTCACAGAATCCGCAGATAAGGTTATCTGTACCGCCGCTTGTAGCTCCTGATGACAGACTTTATCGGGCTCACAAGAGACAAGGTACAAAGAGCCTAGAACTAAGAGGCAAGACAAAACGAATATGGAGAGACGGGAGCTCATTGACTACAATAATGTCTGTGCTTCTTTTTTTAATGCTTGCAACGCAAGTTCGTTAGGGGTGTCGCCATTAGTTGCGTAGGCAGTTATCAACATCTTGGCATAATCAAGAGCCGTACCATCTGCTGGCAACTGCTGCGCAACTGTATTTACAAATGCGAGTGTCTGCTCTTTAGCATTTTGAATCATAGCCCATACTTCCTCACCCACATACACTTGTTGGCTCATATTGTGCTCATACTCCATGCGTATTGTTCGCACAAGATGTTGCTGTACTTGCAAGGTAGTCATCTCACCTAGATTGAGTTCGAGGAGCATGTGCTCTGGTGTAGTGCGCTCGAGTAAGAGCGCTAAGCGCTCGTACGCACGCAAGCGGACTGGGGAAATCTCTTTTTGCGCTAGGCGCTTGAGTTCCCATAAACGCTTTTCAGCCTCAGCCTTATAAAACTGACGCATAATGAGCCATGTGGCAAGCAGCACACATAAAGCAGGAATACAATATTTGAGAATTTCTACCATAATCTAGACATTTAGCACTTACAGCCTGCAAAGGTAGTATTTTTTTTTGAATTATGCAAGCAGAATGCCAAAAATACCTATTTTTGGAAGATTTCGCCCAATTTATGTTTGATATAATGTTCATCTGTAAAATGACTACGTAGGTGCGGAGTCATTTCAGCATGGGCAAAAAACTTCTGGTATTCACGTTTGATATCCTCTCCTAGATTAGGATCGTGTTGGGTATAATGACAAACGGTTTTAGGTGTATCTTTAGGTTTAAAAGCTTTGAAACGAAAGAGGTCTTGCATGGTCAGTTTGAACTCCTTCTCGCCATTCTCACGGCGACCACGATATTTGTTGATTCCAACGGCTTTTTTGAGCGAAGACATCGGATTAAGGACAGGATTAATCACGAGCTTTTTTCCGTTGAAATCGGCACAAAGTACATAAAAACCACCCAAAGAGCTACCTATAAGGCACTCGATATCGGGATTTTTACCGATGAAATCGTTAATTTTAGCCACTGATTCATCCACAAGATGATTCACTTCAAGTGGGCACCACTCGACATCGGGATAATACTTGCGCAGATTTGTGATCGTATCCGAATGGATCGATCCTGCAAAACCATGTATGTAAACAGCTTTCATTAGAAATAAAAAAAACAAACACCCTTCCGACTCTGCGTAAGGGCGTTTGTTATATAAAGTTAGAATTAAATTCCTAGACTTGCTTTGATAGCAGGTACTTTAGCCTCTGCTTCGGCGGTTGCTGCTTCGTAATCAGCTGGGGTAGCCATTACCGCAGGGATCTCGAAGTAGAACTTGATCTTTGGTTCGGTACCACTTGGACGAACAGAGATCTTGAGACCACCCTCGGTGTAGTATTGGAGCACGTTGCTAGTTGCGTTGAGCGCCATAGTGATAGGTGTCTCTACCCACTCGCCATTTACGAGTTCGCGTTGGATGAGGGTCTTGAAGTCTTTGGTCTTCACAACTTTATCGCCAGCAATTTCTACAGGAGGGTTTTGACGGAAGTTAACCATCATAGCTTGAATTTCCTCGGCACCCGTCTTACCAGGGCGAACCACATTGATGGTAGTCTCACGTTGGAAACCATACTCCATATAGATATTAAGGAGATAATCGTAGAGGGTCATGCCGTTGTCCTTAGCATAAGCGGCAATCTCACAAATGAGGCAAATAGCAGAAGGCGAACATTTGTCACGTACTGCATCGTATGGCAAGAAGCCGAAGCTCTCTTCGCCACCACCGATATACTTGCGTGTGCCTTCCCACTCGCGGATACGGTTGGCAATCCACTTAAAGCCCGTATATTCATCGGTCAAAGTCACACCTTGAGCATCAGCAATTTTACGAATCAACTCGCTGGTTACAATTGTCTTAACCAAATAATGATCAGGACGCAATTTGCCCAACTTCTTCATATTATTGATA
>JAGBTO010000045.1 GCA_017631285.1 Alistipes sp. | reverse complement strand
GCATAACCAGTGCTGATCCAATCCCCAAGCAGGAATCTGACGACCCTTAGTTTTGAGCAGGATTGGTGCATTGTCGTTTGTGAATGGGTTGTTGTCGGCTGGGTAAGCACGCTTCTCCACTGTGAACTGGCTCTCAAGGCTCTTTGTTGGGTCGTAGATCAAGCCGTAGTTCCAGCTTGAACCTGAGTGAATCTCCCACGATGGCCACGCCTCTGCGTCAGCACCCTCTTGCCAGCGTGAATCGTGGATAGCAGTCTCCTTTGAGCTCTTCTTGATGTAGTTCTCCTTGATGAGAAGTGAGAATGTCAAAGGACCGTAGTTCACCGATACGCTGTTCTTGTTCTTCTTCCACTCGCGCATCCAGAGCTTCATAGGAAGTACCAATTCCACCTTGTCGCCCTTCTGCCACTTGCGAGAGATCTTGATATAGCCGTTGTTAGAAGATGCTGTGAATGACTCTGTGCCGTTGATTTTTACGCTTGCGTTGTTGCACCAAGCAGGCACGCGAAGGTAGAGAGGGAATGTGACAGACTTCGCAGGGTCAACGCTCAGGCGTATAGTCTCCTCGAATGGGTAGTTACTCTCCATCTTGAGTGTCACGCCCACCTTCTTGCCTACCTTTACATTTACTGTTGCCGAGCCGTAGAGGTTAGTCATCAATCCGTTGTCGTTTGTAGCCATCACCATATTGCCAACATAGTATGGTAAACCGTGAGTGTGGTTGTGCTGGCAGCAACGGCTGCTGAATGGGTTCATCATAAGGAACGGACCAGCGTTGTCGATGCCTGGATAGTGGTTTCTGCCATCGGCAAGTACCATATTGGGTGATGTGATGTAACGCAATGACTTCATGTCAGGAGTAAATGCCGCTGGGTATGAGTTGAACATCACATCCTCGCAGTTGTCAGCCCAAAATACATCGCCTGTGATGCGAGTCAAGATACCGTCAGATGTCATCTGCTCGGCGAAGCTGCAAGTCTCTGCGCCCTGACGAGGGTCGTCATAGCCCTTGCGTGCATTCTCGTCAGCACCGTACATACCACCAGGAACCTGACCATAGAGGTCTCGTACGTGGTTGAAGTTGAAATATGTCGCTGCTGTGTGAGCTGGGTTCTTCGACTGCATAGCGTATGTGGCAGGCTGGCGGAAGCCTTGTGCGATGTTTACAACGTGCCAGTTAGGCAGGGTGTTCTCCATCTTCCAGTTGGCGGTGCAACGGTCGAGTTTTGTGGCAAGATCCAAGAGCCACTCATCACCTGTGATGTTATAGAGCCAATATACGCTGTAAAGATTGTCACCACCACGCATATTCTCCCAGTATGATGCTATAATCTTTCCATCAGGCTGCGCCAATTCATATTTGAAGTACTTTGTCATAAAGTCAATCACGCGCTTGTCGCCTGTTGCCTCGTAGTAGTTCTGTAGGGTGAAGAGAACAATCATATTTGGCCAGTAGTCGTTGCCTGTATCCTTGTTCGTAATCATAGGACCAAACCAGCCGTCGGAACGCTGTGATGCGAGAATAGCCTCAATCCATATCATGGTCTCCTGCTTCATCTTCTCGTCTTTGAGGATGAATGCCATATCAGAGTAGCCGCGAAGCCAATAGGGAACCTCCTCCCAGCCTGCATGACCCTCCTTTTCGAGCCAAGCGTTGCCTTTCTTGTTGAGCCAGGCACTAATCTCGCCCAAGTGACCTGCCAGGCCATTGCTTTGGCGCTGAAGCATCTCTCCAATCCAACCTTCGGGAGTAATAGCCCCTAATGGAAGTTTGATGAATGCGGCAGGAGCCAAAGGCTCGCGATTGCTGTTGTAATTCATGCTCTTGCTTGCGGTGTCAGGCATTGCTACAAACTCAATAGATGACTTTTGAGCCATCGCATTTGTGCATATAAGCGTAGCTAGAAGTGTAAAAAGTAGGTTCTTCATTGTATAAAATATTTTTTATAGTTTATCTTTGTAAGTAGGTTTTTAATATTGAAATAGAAATCAATGCACTTGTTGCAAATATAGGAAAAATATAGGATTGAACAAAAATAAAACGTTATTTGGATATGAGATTATTTCGACTGTTTGTATTATTTGTTGTGTTGGAGTTTTGCGTAGGTGTGCAAGCTCAGAATGTGGTGCCTGAACCAATAAAATTTGAAAAAGGGAACGGAGCATTTAATATACTAACAACAACTAAGATTACACACTATCCATCGCTCCGTTCCCAGGCAGAACGTTTGGCGGAGTATGTACCGCTTGACGTTTGCGAATATAACGTTGATGAAAAAGGTAATATTGTGTTGCAGGAGAACAGAAAATTGCCATTAGAGGGTTATTGTTTGACGATAGGTGCAGAGGGGATTTTAATCGAAGGAGGCTCGGCTGCGGGTGTTCATAATGGTGTAGAAACACTACTGCAATTATTACCCTCGTCGGTATATTCTCACTCGATGCCACTGCCCGTTGCGGTAGGGTATTGTCGAGTGGAGGATGCTCCGAAATTTGCCTATCGAGGCTTTATGCTTGATGTGTGTCGTACGTGGATAGAGCCTGACGAGGTGAAAAAGTTTATTGAAAATTTGGCACATCACAAGATAAACAAGTTGCATCTTCATCTTTCGGATGATGAAGGTTGGCGCATAGAAATAAAGTCCCATCCAGAACTTTGTGAGGTGGGTGGTTATCGTGGAGCAGGGTCTCCTGTGGCGGCTCGATATGGCAAGTGGGACGAGCGTTATGGAGGTTACTTTACTCAAGAGCAGATGCGAGAAATTGTGGAGTATGCCGAGGTGCGTAATATTGAGATTATTCCTGAAATTGACCTTCCGGGGCATAGCCTTACTTTGGCTCGTGTGTATCCTGATGTGTTGTGTAACTATACTCCTGATTTGAAGGCTTTGGATGGTTACGACACACGTAATGTGCTGTGTGTGGCGAAGGATAGTAATTATACTTTGTTGGAGGATGTTTTTCGAGAAATGTCGGATATATTTCCATCGAAATGGATACACATCGGCGGGGATGAAGTTGGTATGTCGCAATGGAATAAATGCCCAGACTGTAAGGCTTTGATGGAGGGAAAAAACATGGATGGCAATGCCCTGCAAGCCTACTTTATGAATCGTGTGGCGAAAATTATCGAGAAATATGGCAAGAAACCGTGTGTGTGGAATGAAGCAATTGATTCGGGAACACTTACTAAAGATGCTATGGTTTATGGTTGGGAGAATGTGGCAGAGTGTCGCAAGGCCACATCAATGGGTTATCCTACGGTAGTAATGCCAGGAGCATATTTCTATTTCGATATGCGTCAAACGCAACGCGAACCCGGACACGATTGGGCTGCAATATTTGACGTGAGGAAACCGTTGTCGTTTGATGTAGTAATGCAAGGATTTACCGATAAAGAGTTGGCAAATGTAGTGGGCTTGCAGGCGTCATTCTTTAGTGAATTATATCTTTCACATCGTGACGATGATAGTGACTATATTTATTATCAAACCTATCCTCGTATATGTGCTTTAAGTGAAGTGGCATGGCTAGGTAAGGGAGGTGAGTGGCAGAGTTTTTATGCTAAGTTAGTAGAGAGTCATTATAGCCGAATGAAGGCTATGGGAATTGATTTTCGCCTATTCCCTCCTACGGTGAGTTACGATAATGGATTGTTGAAAGCATCAACTGATGATTGTTCTCACATATATTACAAGATAGTAGGCGATGATAAGGAGTACATCTACAAAGCACCTATTGCGACCGATAAGCCTCAGTGCTATGCTTTTTATACTCGCCAAGCTGGAGCGCATAGCCCCGAGGTAGCATTGAGAGGGCGATGGAGGATGTTGCAACCAAAGGTTACGATTACATCATCAATCAAGGAGAGTGAACGTCTGCCGTTCTCGAAAGCCGAGGGATATGGCCGCATAGCTCGCACGGCGCGTGTAGGTAAGCCTGGTGACTGGTTGTTATATACATTTGAAGTCCCTGTTACGTGTCGTCGTATGGAGATTTCGACAGGTAACTTGCAATTGCCACGTTTTATCTTCAATGCGGGATATATGGAGGTCAGTGAGGATGGTTCAACCTTCAAACGTGTGTGTGAGTTGAAAAATGGTGGAGGTGTGATTGATAATCCAACCAAACCAATAAAGGCTGTGCGTATTGTTTGTACCGAGGGCGGTAATGGTGATAATTATGTGACGGTGCAGGCTCCGAAAGTGTATCCTAAGATGTAAGTAATATGCAAAAGAACTATGTAGAAATAGCTTCGCATGAGGCTTTGCGGGAGTTGCTTGAAAATGATGGGGTAGTGACCCGTTGTGCTTTTCAAAGTATTGATTTTACGATATGTTCGGGTGCTACGGAACGTATATATAGTGATTGTATATTCATGGGATGTACTATACCCGAAGCGATGATGCAATGCATGGATAATAGATGCTATATTTTCCCGTCGTTGCGCAAGCCGTTTAATTGTTTCCCTGCTCGATTGTACAATGCAGCAACACTATATGCGGGATATAATCCTTCATGTGATTCCTCATTTGACGAATGTTACGACACTCGCGTATATCGTCATTATACAGGAAAGGGTAAAATATCTTCCGATATAAGCGAGATGCTGGCACGTGCCTTACATGACCACTCGGTGAGTGATTCGTTGCACGAAATGTTGAATAGATACGATGAGCGAAGTGTGGTAGCTGTGATGGGTGGCCATGCTGTGTTGCGTACCGATGTTAATTATATAAAAATAGCTACAATCAGTAAACTTCTAACCGAACAAGGCTATCTGATGCTCAGTGGTGGTGGTCCCGGAGCTATGGAAGCAACCCATTTGGGAGCATGGATGGCGGGACGTGATGGCGAGGAACTGAGTGATGCAGTGAAGATGCTCAGCGTGGCACCATGTTACAAGGATTGTGAATGGTTAAGGTCGGCATTTGAGGTTATGGAAAAATATCCACGTCGCGAAGATTTTTGTAGCATTGGAATACCTACATGGTTCTATGGGCATGAACCAGCTACGCCTTTCGCAAGTCACATAGCCAAATATTTCGATAATAGTGTGCGTGAGGATGGATTGTTGGCCGTGGCTAAGGGTGGAGTAATCTATACTCCTGGTAGCGCAGGAACTATGCAGGAGATATTTCAAGATGCGGCGCAAAATCATTATGAAACATTCGGTTTCGCCTCGCCTATGGTCTTTTTTGGCGAGGAGTATTGGCGCAAGCAGGTGCCTATATATGAGCTGCTCTCATCTTTGCAGGAGCAGGGCCGTTATCGTAACCTGATTTTATCAATCACCGACGACATAGAGAGTGTGGTGGAGCATATACTCTCTTTCGGCAGAGGTGCTGAGGCCGTGTAAAAATTACAGGGTAATCGCGATTACCCTGTAATTTTTATTCTCTCAAATAAGGTTTCTTGCCCTTCCATAGTACTTCGACGTTGGATAGGAACCAGTCTTTGCCTTTGGTTTTATTACCTTGGAAGAAGAGGTAGGTACGACCATCCTCGTCGGTGAAGATGTGTGGATGCCCCGATTCTGACTCGTTCCATTCGCCGGGTTTTCCGTTGCGCAAGAATGGTTCGTCGCTGATGCGCTCCCAATGTATTCCATCTTTGCTTGTTGCTATGCCAATCTGCTGAGGTTCGTTGTTGTAGGCTCCTGCATAGAACATGAACAGACGGTTGCCCTTGCGGCATATTGAAGCACCCTCGATGCACTTTTTCTCCCACTCTAGTTCGGGCTTGAGTATGGACTCGTCACACGCTTGTGTCCACTCCTGACGATTGAAGTTGGTGTCGGCCGGAGCTGTTGCCACGCCCTGCATCTGAATCTTATACTCTTTGTCGCGAGTGGCAAAATAGAGATAATATTTATCCTTGAATAAGAAAACCTCGGCGTCAATGGCGCGTCCGCAGTTCCAATCACCCGTAGGGCTGAATATTGGGTTTGTGGGGTTGCGTTTGAAGTTTATACCATCGTCCGACGATGCGTGGCATATAGCATCCTTTCGACCGTTGCCGTATGTTTGGTAGAATATGTGCACCTTACCGTCACGTACCAGAGCTCCAGGAGCACAAAGCCCATTTTTCTCGTAGTCGCAGCCATCTTTTGGAGTGATTTCTCCTACTTTACTCCAGTTTATGAGGTCATTACTCTCGGCGATACCTATATTCCAACCAGAATTCGGATGATCCTTGTGAGGCGGGATAGAGTAGTACATTAAGTAGCGACCGTCAAACTTCACAACATGAGGGTCTTTGCTAAATGGAATACCTGTGCGAGAAGTGTCGCCATACATCATATTTGAGGTTTGTGCAAAATTATTGAGGCTCAATAGCGTAGCCACAATGAGTGCAAGTGGTTTAATTATGTGTTTCATATGGAAGTAGTTTGAAGTTTACTCCTTTTCAAGAGAGAAGAATGCCTCGTTTTTGTCAATGCAAGCTACGGCTTGTACCCTTGCCAAAGGGTTTTCGATGGTGATAGGCTCATTACTTAAGTAGTTGCGCATACGACATCCGTAGAGCGTGATTGTTAGTAATTTATCACCCTTAATAAGCATGAAGTCGTTGGAGTAACCTTCGGCGGTCAAGGCTCCGTTTTTGCCCGAGAAGGCCTCTACATTAGATATTGCGGTGTGTCCCTGACCCTCAATGATGATTGGGTGAATACCATCGGCACACCCCTTCACATTGGCTATGATTGAGCCTTGTGCTATTTGCCAGTTGCGGTTGAATGTTGAGCCTCCTTTCTTGTGGATGCCGATGCTCACACAGTCGAGGTTGAAGTTGGTCAGCTGCCCATAGCTATGCTCGCCGAGGAGTATGCCACCGTGAACACCGAATGTGAATACATCCATCATCTGCGCGTTGTCGGTGTGGTCAATGGCGAACGAGAATGTAGGCTTGGCAATTACCGAGTCAATCACATGGCGCGAGAAGGCTCGTCCAAACTGACGCATATTTGCAGGGTTTACGTGGCAATGCAGGATGCGTGGGATGTCATAGCAGTAGTCAATGCTGATGAATTCGCCGCCGAGAGGGTAGCCATAGCAGTGTTCAAAGAGTATCTGCTCGCAGGGGTGACGAGGGTCGGCTTTAAAGTCCATAGCCATATACTCGCCATAGAATGTGAGTGACGATAGAGTCACGCCCTCAACATTTTGATGCTTGCTAACCTGTATGGTTGGAGGGTAAGCGATAATTTTTGTGGGGTCGTTGTGGCTCTGTTCGGGGTAGTAGAACTGTATGCCACGAATTTGGGTGGCAGACTCTACTGTGATAAAGGGTGCAGAGCTGTCGGTGATTACAAACAGCGATCCTACCGGGCTTTTGCCATTTTCGCTTCGTGTACCACGTCCCACTGGGCCGTGGGCACCTATGAGTGACACATTGCGTTTGAGCACAACTCCCGCAGCAATGGGGTAGCCGCCAACCTCTGGCTCAACATATAGTGCAGCGCCAGTTTCAGAGGCGATGTCGATGGCTCGTTGCAGGTTTGTCTTGTTCTGCTCGGGGGTGTTCGATGGCAACACTCCATAAACCTTAATGCTCTTCATTGGCTGTGCCGATGCCGAAAGGGCTACAAAGAGCGAAAACAGTATGTAAATAATTCGTTTCATATCATTAGTTTTTAGTTTAATCAACAGGCCCGTCCATCAAGAGGTTGTGTTCTTTGGCTTTTGCCGCTCTCTTGGCTGCTTCGGGGTCAGCTTTTATTCTCATAGCCTTTAATAATGACTCCCAAAAATGCTGGCTCTCCTTGCTCGTGATGGTGTAGTCAAGGGCAGAGATAACAAGGTCGTTACCCCCAATCTTACTCTTTACCATCGCAGCTCCCGCAGGTTTGTTGAGTGCCTCGTAGAGCACCACTTGCGCACACTTCCAATGCTCCGCCACATTATTAAATAGTGACCAGTCGGTCTGCGACGCAGTGAAAACCATTTCGCCCGACTTAATCAACTCGCCCTCCAGACCAGCCTTGAGGATAACTCTATCGCCCTCCGACTCGGCAAAATAGAGGTCAGGGAGCTCAAAATATGCGCCCCAAGCATTGCCCTTGTTGCACTCCAAAGCCGTAGCTTTGCGAGAGGTGAGTGAGATAGGTGCTGGGAGCCACTTGTTGAAATCGTCGCTAATAAGTTCTCCCTTGCCGAATGCCCAAACCATTGCATCGGAATTATTTGCTAATGAGCGGTTTAATGTGTTCAATTCTTCTGCGCTGACACTCTCCATATCCACAATATAGAGCTCTGCGTCGTTGGCATTGTCGGTTGTGGCAATACCCATTCTTGCGATGAAATCAGATAGCTTGCCCTGTGGCTTGCCGACAAAATATGCCTCGTTGTAGATAGTCTCCTGCCACTCGGGTTTTGCAGGGTGCTTAATCTGCTTGTATGGCTGCCAGCTGCCACCCTTCAGAGCTGCCTGCAATGCCTTGAACATAGCCAGAGGCTTGTAAAGAGGCAGTGCAGGGTCAAGTCCTGGGTTGAATGTTGTCACATAAGGTGGTATGCGCTCATATTGGTAGCCGAACTTGCCCTCCTCATAAGGCTTGCCAGCGAAGATGCCATCTTCGCGTGTCGGCAGTCGGTTGAAATCGTTGTAGCCCAATGGCAGATGTTCCAGACCAAACCAGCATACCTCCGAAGGAGAGTAGTAGTCAAGCAGAGGTTGTGCCATATAACGCGCATTCTGGAACACATCAATCGCTAATGCCTCGTTGCGACCCTCGTAGCACTCAAAAGCACGCTCTCCTGCGAATGGATAGAGCTGTATAGGGCGACCGTAATATGTAGCACCCGACTCGCCCACGATAAGAGGCTTCTTTGCATCTTTAGGAAGGTTGAAAATCTCCAGATTGTGTCCGAAGTGCTTGCTCCATACGGGCAGACGACCATCCATATCCCTGTCGCCGTCGAGAGTGATAAAGTCGCGTGTAGGGTCGTGCTTGAGGGTGGTGAGGGTTATCTCCACCAGCTTGTCATCCCACTTTGCGGCAACCTCTTTGGGTGGCTTGTTCAGAAGGGCAATGGCGAAGGTCTCGTTACCTGCACTCCATCCAACAACCGATGGGTGGTTACGGTCGCGGAGAATCAATCTGCGAAGATGCTCCTTTGAGCGTTCCCAGGTGATCTCCTCCTCAAAATTCATACGAATAGAGCTGCCGAAAACGCCTGTCTCATCCAGCACCATCAGACCCATCTCGTCTGCCAGGTCGTAATAGACTCTTGGCCAGGGCTGTGCGTGAGGTCGTACTGCGTTGCCGCCAAAATCTTTAATCATCTGATACCACGCATAAGCGAAGCGGCGTGAGCAGATGTAGGCACTGAATGGGTGCTGAATATCGCCGAAACATTGTATTGGCTTGCCGTTGAGGTGGAAATCTTCTCCAACAATCTTGAACTGTCGCCAGCCGAAACGCTCTGCCTTGCAATCTATTGTCGAACGCTTGTTGTTGAGCGTGAGCAGCAGAGTGTATAGGTTTGGCTCGTCGGGAGACCAGTATTTCAGCTCTCCATCAACCTTTTGGGTGAGCGTAATTCGGCGACTCTCGCCCGCCTTGAGCGATAGTTTCTGCTTGGGAATTGTGAGTGCACTCTCGCCTAACTTCCAGCTGAGTTCAGCTGCCGAGATAACATCCTTGCCTGTAAGGTTTATCCACTCCCTGATGTCGCCACCAATCTCTGCCTGCTGCCGCTTTTGTGTGGTGTTCTCAACTGTGAGCTCAACCAAAAGCTCCCCACGATCCACCCAAGGTTGAACGAATACATCTTTGATACGCACCTCAGGCTCTGCCCAGAGCATCACATCCTGCCAGATGCCAATCAAATCATCGGTGTTGGAGCCAGTGGGGTAGGTCGCACCCATATATTTATAGTCGGGGTGGGATTTGTCGAAAAGACGAGTGTGACGCAAGCCGACCTTTATCTCGTTCTCGCCATTGCTGTTAATGTAGTTGGTGATATCCACATCGAATGGCAGGTGTGACTCAAAGTTGCGATACGCCTCCTCACCGTTGATTACAATGCGGCTCTCGCCAGCCACAGCCTCAAAATGTAGCACGATGCGTTTGTTGTTCCACTCCTGCGGAATGGTGAATGTGCGACGCAACCACGCCATACGGGCGTGAATCCAGTGCTCGGGGTAAGATGGGAAATAGACCGAGCTGGGGGCGTAGGGGTGGCGAGTACCCTCGCCGACATTGTAGCCCTGTCCCCAGTTGTTTACATTTATCGGTGATGGAATTTTAATCTTTGTTGTGTCCCATTTGTCGGGTTGTGGGTCGGGTAGTTCGGGAGCTTCGCCACTGCCTCCATGCCACGAGCGCGGAAGAGCGATGCATTGCACCTCCCACAAACCATTGAGGCATATTTCGTCACGATAAGGGCGTTCGTGAGGTGTCACCAGTCCTTCGGCTGGTGAGAAATCGCGTGAAAAGATTGTTTTTCGGATGGGCTGTTGTCCAAAGCAAACCGCTGCAAATGTGACAATTAAGGTTAAAAGCGCTAATCTTTTCATCGTGAAAGCATTATTTAGGTTCTACGCAAATTTAATAAAAATGCAGTGATAATGCAATATAAACGTAAAAATCCCCGCAAGCCAGAAGCCTGCGGGGATCGTCTATTTAAATAGGTGTATAAAACTACTCAGTCATAGCCTGCTGGATAGCAACTGCCACAGCAACTGTTGCACCTACCATTGGGTTGTTACCCATGCCGAGGAAGCCCATCATCTCAACGTGTGCTGGTACTGATGAAGAACCTGCAAACTGAGCGTCAGAGTGCATACGACCCAAAGTATCGGTCATACCGTAAGAAGCTGGACCTGCGCCCATGTTATCTGGGTGCAATGTACGACCGGTACCACCACCTGATGCTACTGAGAAGTACTTCTTGCCTGCCAATACGCGCTCCTTCTTGTATGTACCTGCTACTGGGTGCTGGAAACGTGTTGGGTTTGTTGAGTTACCTGTGATAGATACATCAACGTCCTCCTTCCACATAACTGCAACGCCCTCGCGAACATCGTCAACACCATAGCAACGTACCTTTGCACGCAAACCATCAGAATATGGAGTCTCCTCTACAACTGCAACCTCGCCAGTGTAGTAGTCGAACTGTGTCTGAACATAAGTAAAGCCGTTGAT
>JAGBTO010000003.1 GCA_017631285.1 Alistipes sp. | reverse complement strand
GCTCCTACACCTACGAACATCTCAACAAAGTCTGAGCCCGAGATTGAGAGGAATGGAACATTCGCCTCGCCTGCAACAGCTTTAGCAAGTAGCGTCTTACCTGTTCCTGGAGGACCTACAAGTAGTGCCCCTTTAGGGATTTTTGCTCCTAATTCACGATATTTATCAGCTTTGCGAAGAAAATCAACAATCTCCATAATCTCGACTTTGGCCTCTTCCAAACCAGCCACATCCTTGAATGTAATGCGCTTATCCTTGTCTTCTTTGTTGAACTCCTGAGCACGAGCTTTGCCGACGTTCATAATGTTGCCTCCGGCACCACCTCCGCCACGCATCATGCCTCGGATTAGGAAAAACCAAATTCCGATAAAAAATACCCAAGGTAATATGTTGATTATCATATCACCCCAACTGTGGCTGTCGTTTATGTACTCCACACTGACAGGATTTGACTCTAGCCCTGATTCCGCGATAGCCTCTTTTACATCGCGGTCCAGAATATCAACCGATCCGATGGTGAATGTGAGCTGTTTGCCATGCTCGGGAATGTACTTGAATCGGTTTCCATCTTCGGCTGCCTGATATTGCTCAATAGCTTGGTCGGTGAGATATACTTCAGCCGTATTTTTATTTATGACCTTTATACGTTCAACCTCACCTTTGCGAATCATCTCGGCAACGGCATTCCATTCAGCCGCCACCGGCTCTTTTGTGCCTCCTCCTAAAAATGAGTAGCCAATTATGGCGATTATTATAATCGCCCATATCCACATGAAGTTGAATTTGAAATGTAGATTTATGTTCTTACTGTTTTTCTTTGCCATAGCTTACAACTCGTAATCATATCGTTCCATTGGAGCATCAGCCCACAACTCTTCTAACTTGTAAAATTCACGAAGCTCAGTTTGGAAGATGTGTACTACCACATCAAGGTAATCCATTGCAATCCAAAAAGCATTCTGCTGACCTTCGATGCGCCAAACCTTTTCACCTAGCTTCTCCAACATGGCTTCTTCGATGCCATCGGCAATACCTGCCACCTGAGCTGTTGAGTCGGCATTGCATACTACAAAATGCGAGCAAATAGCACCATCAAAGCCGGTTAAATCTAACGATACAATATCCTTACCTTTTTTGTCTTGAATAGCTGTAACTATGGTTTCAATCATTTTTTTCATATTTTGCGATATTTTTCTGCTCTTTTATAGTATGTCGAATCCTGTAAATGAGCAATTATACAATAATACGTAATGTTATAACTTCGCAAATATACATTTTTTTTGTAACACTACGAAATAATTGTGGGTGGTGTTGTGGATAAATGTGATTTTTAGCTCAATATTTACCATTGGGTGTGAATAAACAGAGAGGGTAATCGAAGAAAAATCCGATTACCCTCTCGATATTTGTGAATCATAGGTATTATCTGGCTGCTTTTTCCATCTCGATTTTCTCTTTTATGCTCTTTTCTAATGCTGATATAATTGAAGTTTTGACATAGGTGCGACGTATGGCTATAGCTATGCGTCGTGATGTGGCAGACTTTGCTAATGTCTTTACTTGACGTTTGCGTGAAGCAGGAATGTATTCCAACGCCATTTCGGGGATGATGGTTAGGCCTGATGTGCAATCCACTATGCGCATCAAAGTGTCTAATGAGCCTGATTCGAAATAGTAGTTTGATGGAGTGTTGCGACGTGCTTGGCATAATTCCAAAATCTGGTCACGCATGCAGTTTCCAGGACTGAGTAGGATAAGGTCCTTCATGTCGATATCTTCAATGCGGATATTGCTACGCTCAAACAATGTGTTCGATGGTGAAACGTAGGCGTAAAATGTGTCGCTAAATAAATCTCGTTCCAAAATGCCATCGCCACATGTGCCGCTTGCAACCAGTGCGGCATCAATTTTGTCACGCTTTAAGGCTTCGATAATGTCTGCTGTTACCATCTCGCGAATCTCTAGCTCAACACGAGGGTATTGCTTGACAAAATCGGGGATAAATTTGTGTAATAAGTAAGGGGCAATGGTTGGAATTACTCCAAGTCTTATTTTTCCGGAAGTTTCGCCTTTGAGTTCTGCAACTGATTCACGTATAGTATTATACGCTTTTATTGTTTCTTGTGCTTGAGCTATCACTACATTGCCAGCCTCGGTTGGGATGACGGGTTTTTTCGAACGGTCGAGTAGTACGACGCCAAGCTCCTCTTCTAGGGCTTTTATCTGCATTGAAAGCGAAGGTTGTGTAACGAAACAATGCTCAGATGCGGCAGAAAAACTACCACAATTAGCTACCTCGATGAGGTATTGAAGTTGGATTATAGTCATAGGGTGTTAGTATATTTGCTTTACAAAAGTATAAAAAATAATTATACTTTCAAACTTTTTTGGAGGGTCGGGTATAATTTGTTATTTTTGTACTTAATTTGCTATGATAGCAGATATATAATGGTTGTAAATTAAGAAAATAAGCAAAAATATGGGAAAAATTATTCTTACGGGCGATCGTCCCACAGGTAAATTGCACTTAGGCCATTACGTAGGCTCATTGCGTCAGCGTGTTGAGCTTCAGAATTCGGGCCTTTTCGAGAAGATATTCATTATGATTGCCGATGCACAAGCTTTAACCGACAATGCTGATAATCCGGAGAAGGTGCGTCAAAATATTATTGAGGTGGCATTAGATTATCTCTCTTGTGGCATTGACCCAACGAAATCGACAATATTTATTCAGAGTATGGTGCCAGAACTTACCGAGTTGGCATTTTACTATATGAATCTTGTGACAGTGGCTCGCCTGGAGCGAAACCCAACGGTTAAGACTGAGATTGTTATGCGTGAGTTCGGTAAATCTATACCTGTTGGATTCTACACCTATCCAATCTCACAGGCATCTGATATCACAGCTTTCCGTGCTACAACTGTTCCTGCAGGAGCTGACCAGGAGCCTATGATTGAGCAGACACGCGAGATTGTGCATAAGTTCAACTCAATCTATGGTGAGACGTTGGTTGAGCCAGAGATTATGTTGCCACAGAATGCTGCTTGTTTGCGTTTGCCAGGTACAGACGGTAAGGCAAAGATGTCAAAGTCGCTTGGTAATTGCATTTATCTCTCGGATAGCCCTGAGGATTTGCGTAAGAAAGTCATGAGTATGTACACCGATCCAAATCACTTGCGTGTTGAGGATCCAGGCTCGGTTGAGGGTAACTGCGTGTTCACTTACCTCGATGCTTTCTCTCGTCCGGAGCATTTTGCGGAGTTCTTGCCTGATTATGCATGCCTTGATGAGTTGAAGGAGCATTATAAGCGTGGAGGCTTGGGCGATGTTAAATGCAAGAAGTTCCTCTATGCTGTATTGGAGGAGATGTTGCAACCTATTCGCGCACGTCGTCATGAATATGAGCAGGATATTGAAGGCGTTTACGAAATTCTGAAGAAGGGTTGCCAGGTGGCACGTGCCGAGGCTGCCGAGACTTTGGATATGGTGCGTCGTTCAATGAAGATTAACTATTTTGAGGATGTAGATCTTATACGTCAGCAATCTGAGGCTTACAAAAGCGCAAAATAGTAGCATAGATGTTAAAAAAACTTAAGGAGCAACTATCTGCTTGGGTACTCAAGTCGGTACGTCGATTGAGCAGTCGCCTGACAAATCGTCAGGTGATGGCTCTGCTTGCTGTTGTAGTAGGCTTGTTGGCAGGATTGGGTACTTGTGTATTCGAGGTGTTGCTTCATGGTGTTCGTTCGGCTTTGGTTACATGGTTTCCTGCCGATAGAGCACAAATACTCTATCTGATTTACCCGGCTATAGGTATAGTCTTGGCAACTCTTTTTGTGAAGTATATCGTGCGTGATGAGATATCGGAAGGTGTTACGCGTGTACTGTATGCCATGTCACGACGAGATTCTCGCATTGCTTCGCATAATTGTTGGACTTCGATTGTTGGTGGAGCTACGACCATCGGTTTTGGTGGTTCGGTAGGTCCCGAGGCTCCGATTGTATTGACCGGAGCGGCTATTGGTTCGAATGTGGGTAAGATGGCACAGCTTAATTATAAAGATTTAACGCTGTTGCTTTGTTGTGGCGCAGGAGCTGCTGTAGCAGCAATTTTTAAGGCTCCAATTACGGGAGTGGTATTTGTATTGGAGATATTGATGTTGGGTATTACCTCGGCATCTGTATTTCCTTTGTTGCTGGCTTCGGTAACTGCAACAACCACAGCGTTGGTATTCCGAGGCTTTGATCCTGTATTTGCTGTGTCGCTCGGTGCGGCCGATGCTTTTTTGATTAAAGACATCCCATTGTATGTATTGTTGGGAGTGTGTTGTGGCTTGATGTCATATTATTTCACATCGGTTAACTCGTTGGTTGGCAATTTTGTGAAGAAGATTCCTACGCAAGGTAAACGCTGGATGTTTGCTGGTTTGGTGTTGGGTATCTCTATTTTCATATTCCCACCTCTTTATGGTGAGGGTTATGGGGGAATGACAGCTTTGATGCATGGCAATGTAAAGGCTCTGTTCGATAACTCGCTGTTTTTTAAGTTTAGTGGTATCGAGTGGGTTGCAATAGTTTACGTTACAGCAATCATGTTTTGTAAGGTTGTTGCAATGGCTACAACAAACGCTTCAGGCGGAGTTGGAGGAACGTTTGCTCCGTCGCTGTTTGTGGGGGCCTTTATGGGAGCTATTGTAGCTTTGGTGTGTAATACATGTTTTGGATGGAACATATCAATCGTCTCGTTTACATTGGTTGGTATGGCAGGTGTGATGTCGGGAGTAATGAAAGCTCCATTGACCGCAATATTCCTTATTGCAGAGTTGTCTAATGGTTATGGCCTATTTATTCCGCTGATGATTGTTGCGGGTGTTTCGTTTGCCGTTGATTACACTTTAGACCGTGATTCGATATACACCAAGCAACTTAGAATGCGAGGCGAATTGCTTACACACGATAAGGATCAGTCGGTGTTCGTGTTCCTTAAACTTGATGATTTGATGGAGACAGATTTCATCCGCATCAAGGAGAACATGACGTTGGGCGATATCGTTCATATAATTTCGTCAGCACGCAGAAATATTTTCCCTGTAATTGATAATTTTGGACATTTGTTGGGTGTTGTGCAACTTGATGACCTGCGTGAGGATATGTTCAAGCAGGATAAGTGGGGACGTTCAATCACTCACTACATGATACAACCTCCTTACAAAATTCTTCAGCATGAGCAGGTGCAGAGTATCTTGCCGCGATTCGAGGAGAATAACACTTGGATGTTGCCCGTTGTGGATAGAGATAATAGATATCTTGGATTTATCTCGAAATCACGAATCCTGAATGCTTATCGTGAGGCATTAGTAAAGATTTCACAATAGAAATATGATCAAGAATATTGTATTTGATTTTGGTGGCGTATTGGTAGATTGGAATCCACGCTACCTCTACTATCCCTATTTTAATGGAGATAAGGATCAGTCTGAGTGGTTTTTGGAGAATATATGTACCTATGTGTGGAACATCCAAATGGATGGAGGTAAGCCGTTTGCCGAGGGTGTTGCCGAACTTACAGCACAGCATCCCGAGTGGGCAGAAGCCATTGGAGTATATCACAGCCGTTGGAGTGAGATGATTGGCGGTGAGGTTGAGGGTACTGCCGATTTAGTAAGCCGATTGAAGGCGGCAGGCTATGGAGTTTATGGATTAACTAACTGGTCGATGGAGACCTATCCGATGATACGCGACAAATACGATGTCTTTTCACTCTTTGATGGCGTCGTGGTGTCGGGCGAGGAGTGTCTGCTTAAACCCGATAAAGCAATCTACAATTGTCTGTTGAATCGTTATGGTTTACAACCAGAAGAATCACTCTTTTTGGATGATAATGCCGACAATGTAGCCGGTGCCGAGGCTGTCGGAATGAAGGCTCTGCGATTTGAGAATGCTCTTCAGGCAGAGCGAGAACTAAAGGAACTCTATGGTATAGAATTGTGATAAAATAACTACAACCTAATAACTACAACTATGAAACGTCAATTTTTACTTTTTGTGATGGCGTTGTGCGGTGTGCTGCCTACTTTTGCGCAGTTTACTATTGATAAATCAACCCTCTGCCCATCGTTTGCGGTTAATGGTAAAACGATGATTACTACTCCTGCCGAAGGTCTTTGGGGTGTAGCAACCTCATGGCAAGATGATTGGATGTCAGACTGGGTATATGCTTCACCACAGCGTCAGGAGCAGAGTGGAGACTGGACTATCTTGAGCGGCGAGATGGTAATTGACGGTGGTGTGATGTTTGTGCGTGACTCCTATCGTCAGATTAAGGAAGGGCTGGTGCAGTGCCGTCGTCGATACGAATGGCGAGGTGAGCAGACTCTGGAAGGGGTCAATCTTTCGGTTCGTTGGCGTATGCAGGGCGAGGAAATGCAGAGCTTTATCCCTGGTGTCTTGTATTATGGTAATAAGAATGGTGCAAAGGTAAACCCAAATATCATCCCTGTGTATAATGGTCAGGCTGGTGAGTTTGCTATCTTCGAGGACCACCGTTATCCAATACCATTTGTTATGCTGGAGAATGTTGAGTCAGAGTGTGCTGCATCTCTTCACACTACACCGAGCCCCGTGCGTGGAGCTGTACTGGCTGATCAGTGGTGGTCGATGGGAGTCGAGGCTGGCGATGGCTACACCGATTTTGTCCTCTACACAGGCCCTATTGGCTACAATGGCAAATACTCCGTAGCGAAGGCATTGCAGCATACTCCAATGACGTATGGCAATACATATATAAATATGGAGCCGGGTCGAATTGTTGAGAAAGAGTTTTATATTGAACTCTATCCTATTCAGGCTGAGGGAACAGGTTTTCAGCGCCCTATCTACACTGCGCTTGACATCTATAAGCCATATGATGCCAATTCGTTTACCGATTTTCAGACGATCGTAGAGGAGAAGTATCGCTTCGCCAAGAACCGCTGGATTGATCTCGGTAATGGAGCAGTAGGTTTTGATATGTATGAGCCTACGTTGAGGAAGGAGATTGTGATGGGCTGGTGTGGTCAAGCCGCATCGCCAGGTTATGCGTTGCAGGTGCTCTCGGGACGATTGGATGATGTGGCTATCACCCCTATGGTGCAACAGTCGCTGGATTTCCTTTCAACTTATCCTGTGGATGAGGCTACGGGCATGTTTAAGTTGAGATATAATGGCTCGGTATATCACGGTTCTGACCATGTTTCGTGTGGTCAGGGAATGTATAACATAGCAAAGGCTATTACTGCGGCTCGCAAGAACAGAAAGGTTTATGATACCTCGAAATGGGAAGCATTCCTACGTAAGGCGTGTGATGGCCAGGCACATCGTATCTTGAGTGACGAGTGGTCGCCACGCTCTACTGCTGAGGCTTTTTATGTTGCTCCGTTGATTATCGCGTCGAAACTCTTTAAGAATAAGCAATATTTTGCAGCAGCTGAGAAGGTGTCGAAGCTTTATGCTGATCGTCACCTGAAGATGAATGGTTGCTATTGGGGTGGTACACTTGACGCTACATGCGAGGATAAGGAGGGTGCGTGGGCAGCTTTTCAGGCTTTCATCCATATGTACGAATATACCAAGCAACCTCAATATCTTGATTGGGCGAAGCATGCTATGGATGTCTGCTTGAGCTATGTCGTGGTGTGGGATATTCCTCTGCCTGCGGGTCGTTTGGCTGATTATAACTTCCGCTCAACGGGTTGGACTGTGGTGTCACCGCAAAATCAGCATATTGATGTCTATGGAGTGTTGTTTGCTCCCGAGGTCTATCGTATGGGCGAATATCTCAAGGACGAGCGTCTGTGTGATTTGGCGAAGGTAATGTATCGCACCTGCTTCCAACTCACAAATGCCTATGGCTCGCAGGGTGAGCAGCTACAGCAGACCAATTTCGCACAGCACGGTGATATGAGCAACGTCTATAAGTTACGAGGTGGCTACTCCGAGGGTTGGACAGTATTTTGGATCACAGCTCACTTTTTGAATGCCGCGGCACGATTCGAGGAGATGGGTGTAGAACCTTAGAACAGTAAGATATGTGCAGGAAAATGAAAATGGTCGGGACTTTCGTTCCGACCATTTTATGTTAATTATCGTTCCCAGATTTAAAAGATGTCACACAATATATAATACATCATGAAACCTCCAGCTATAAGTTTTATTCCCGAGCCAACAAAGAATGACAGTAGTGAGCCGAAGCCAACAACTAGAGCCTTATCCAATGGCTGCTTTTGTTGCGATATCATCTCGCCCGCGACAGCACCCAAAAAAGGCCCTGCGATAATGCCGATAGGCCCCATAAAAAGACCTACAATCACTCCAATCGTAGCACCCGTAATACCTGCTTTTGTACCTCCGAATACCTTGCTGAAGTATCCTGGCAGGATGTAGTCCAGTAAGATGATTATAACTGAGATTACTCCCCACAACCACATCTGAGCAGATGTAATCTCGGAGTTGGACGCGCAGTAGGCACAAAACATACCCACGAATGATACTATTGTCCCTGGTAAGATTGGTAACACAGCACCCAATATTCCAACAATACCGCACAGAATGGCGATTATAGCCAAGAAAGTATCCATCTGTTACTTCACCAGGTGGTTAGTGGCAGAATCGGGGAATATTACCCAAGGTTTGAACGTTTTTGCTTCCTCAAAGTCAAGTAATGCATACGATACGATGATTACCAAATCATCAACAGCGACTTTGCGTGCAGCTGCGCCATTGAGGCAGATACAACCGCTACCGCGCTCGCCTTTGATAATGTATGTCTCGAAACGCTCACCGTTGTTAATATCCAAAATCTGTACTTTTTCGCCCTCAATCATATTTGCGGCATCCATCAAATCCTCGTCGATAGTGATGCTGCCTACATAGTTCAAATTAGCCTGCGTAACTCTTACACGGTGAATTTTTGATTTTAATACCTCAATCATCATGGCTATTTAATTCTTACATTGTCAATTAATCTGATTTCGCCCGCCTGAACAGCTATACAACCCTGCACACGCTCACTCTCGTCCCACGAAGTGACCTGCTGCATTGACAAAGCATCTACCGCCTGAAAGTAAATGACCTTCAAGCAAGGATTCTTCTCAACCTCGGTAACAACCCAATCTGTGAGCTGCGCTGGAGATAACTCCTGAGCCTTATCTGCACACTGTGATATAACCTCGTAGATGTGTGGTGCTGCGGCACGGTGAGCCTCGTCCAAAAGTGTGTTGCGTGATGACAAAGCCAATCCGTCTTCACCTCGGATGATAGGGCACTCTACAATCTCGATGTCCATCTCGAGCTGCTTTACCATCGCCTTGATTACGGCAATCTGCTGAAAATCCTTCTCGCCAAAGTATGCCTTTGCAGGGCCTACGATGTCGAATAGACGGCTGACAACCTGTGCTACGCCATTGAAGTGACCTGGGCGTGTGGCACCCTCCATAACCTTGTCGATGAGTCCAAAGTCGAACTGACGTGTGTCGGGCTCGGGATAAATCTCCTCAACCGAAGGCATCAATACGTAGTCTGCACCAGCAGCTTCCAATATAGCGGCATCAGCCTCGGGTGTACGTGGATAGTTTCTCAGGTCGTTTTTATCGTTGAATTGAGTGGGGTTTACAAATACACTTACCACCACTGTTTTACACTCCTTGCGTGCCTTCTCGACCAAAGAGCGATGTCCTGCATGGAGCGCTCCCATTGTAGGAACAAAGCCTATGTCGGCACGATCAATAGTAGAGAGTTCTTGTTTGAGTTCGTTTACTGTATAAAATGTTTTCATTTTTATAGACTTTTTATCCTATAAAGTCGTGGCAAAGTTATATAATAATATCGGAATTAAAAATTCTATACCGTCATAATGTTATAATTAAGAAAAAAAAGTCCCCCATGATGGCGGACTTTTTTATAAGTAATAGACTTTTTAGTTAATCGAAGGAAGGAATGACCACTCCTTTGAGTAGTGGAGCATCTGCTCGATATAGTTGTTCTGTGGAACGAGTTTTACATCAACAATCTCGTCACCCTTCTTGACTAACTCATAGTCAGGATTTACGAAACCACTATAAGGCTCGATGCCGAGCTTGTTGTAACGCTCCAATACCTCCTTGTGAAGGTCGTAATCAATCTTTACAGCATAATCCTCAACGAGTTTACGGCCAGCCTCGTAGTCACCTGTTGATTTAATGCGCTGCACTTCGAACAAAAGCTCGCCGAAGAGTTTGCGCAAAGCGTCGAAATCGTTTACTACGATGTAAGACTTGCCATCCTGCTTAACCCACTCGATGACGTTGTCTTTCTTGCCATGCTCGTAGCACCACTCGGCGATGAGTTTGCGGTTACGCATGTGCGACTCCTCGACATTCTTGCCAAGTTCGATACGTGCAAACTGTGTCATCATACCGTTCATAATATAATCGGCATACTGAGCCTTAGCTACGTCGAGCGAAGGAATCAAACCAATTTCCACCATCTTAGGGTCGCCCAAATAGTAGAGACCGAAGAGGTCGGCACGAGTCTCCTCTAGCGTTGAAGTGTAGCTCTTCAACTCGCCACCCTTAACACCTGGTGCCAACTGACCAGAACCATGACCCAAGCACTCATGAAGGTCGGTGTGGAGGTCATCGCCCAACTTGCCGAACTCTGCGATGCGAGCGCGGTCCTCCTCGCGGAGCATGAACTCTTCATTGAAACCGTTGCCCTGAGCAGCCTTGTCGTAGGCGTAGGTTATGTTGTCGATGGTTACTGACTTTGAACCATACTCCTTGCGAATCCAGTCGGCATTAGGAAGGTTGATGCCGATAGGAGTTGCTGGGTAGCAGTCGCCACCAAGCATAGCCACTGTAATAACCTTTGCCGATACGCCCTTAACCTCCTTCTTTCTGAAGGCTGGATTGATAGGTGCATTGTCCTCGAACCATTGAGCATTGGCTGCAATAATCTGTGTGCGGCGGCATGCTGTGCTGTCCATAAAGTTTACAGTTGATTCCCATGACGCTTTACGGCCAAGTGGGTCACCGTAGTCCTCGATGAAACCATTTACGAAATCGACATTCGACTCGTTGTCGCCCACCCATAAAACATTGTAGCGGTCGAACTCACGCAAATCGCCTGTGCGATAGTAATTAACAAGTGTGTTGATAATGCTCTTCTGAGGTTCTTCTGCTACACCTGCTGCCTGCTCCAACCAGAATACAATCTGCTGGATAGCGTCAGAGTACATGCCTCCAACTTTCCATGTGCGCTCAACAACGTTGCCTTGCTCGTCCTTTGTGAGTTTTGAGTTGAGTCCGTATGAGATTGGGCGAGGGTCATTTTCGTCAATCATGTCGGCATAGAACTTCTCCACCTCGGCCATTGTCACACCCTCGTAGTAGTTGCAGGCTGACTCTGTGACCATATCAACACCGTCTGTCTGGTTAAGACGTGAAGCGTAGAGGTCCTTGTTGAAGATGATGTCGAGCAGCAGCTGCTTCTCAATTGGGAGCTCAACGGTATACTTGTCGAGCTGCTTTGAGAGCCACTCCTGTGAGAACTCAGGCTTAAACTTGTCGTTTGAATAGTGGTGGTGTATACCATTGGCAAACCATACCTTTTTCAGATACTTCTCCATTGCCTTGAACTCTTCGCAATCTTTTTTACCTTCGTATGAAGTGTAAATTTGCTCCAACGCACGACGTACGGTGAGATTGTATTTGAAATTCTGGTCGAAAAGAATGTCGCGACCACACTTCGCGGCTTGTGATAGGTAATAGATTAAGATCTTCTGATTCAAAGGAAGTTTTTCGAATCCGGGAACTTCGTAACGCAAAACCTTGATATCGTCAAAACGGTCAATTATCCAAGATGCACCATCGGTCGATGCTGTCTCGTCGGTTGAGGCAGTGCTGCCTTTGCCGCATGAACTAAATAGAGAGAAAGAGATCACCATGCTCATTGCAAATGTTATTGCTTTTTTCATTTTCATAATAAATGTAGTCTTTTTTGATAAATATTCGGGGTCAAAGTTAATCCAAAAAAATAAACTACACTTAAGAAATAGTTTAAAATTTAAAATATTGCTGTAATAAAATGAAAAACAAGCATATCTGATTGATATGCTTGCTGGTACTATTAAAATTTACAGGTGGCGCTTTTTGCTTCAAACCAAGGGTTGCGTAAATCCTCTTTGTTGTATCCAAGGAGTTTGCCGTCTGGGTATGAATGAGTTTTTCCGCCCGATTCGGCAAGGATTAGCTCTCCTGCTGCGGTGTCCCATTCGTAGGTGTTGGTGGTGCGTATGTAGTAGTCGATACTACCTTCGGCAAGCAAGCAGAACTTATATGAGCTACCCTGTTCTATGAGTTTGAGGTCGGGATGAGATTTGCGTATTTGTTCGATGCGCTCGTGTGTCTCTGGAGTCTGATGAGATCGTGATACGGCAATACGAAGTTCATCATGCTCGGCTGATTTTAATGGCAGGCGCTCAAGCATTTGTTCAATCTGTTTTTGGTTGAGCGACGAATCATCCTGAGGCTTAATATTTCGTATGAGGTATGCTCCAAGACCTCGCGCAGCTACATACATTTTGCAATGATAAGGAACATATAATGCCGAGGCGATGCACTCGTTGTTCATCATCAGGGCAATGTTTACCGTAAATTCGTTATTGCCTTTGATGAACTCTTTGGTTCCGTCGAGAGGGTCCACAAGTAGGAACATCTCCCAATTACGACGTTCGTCGTACAACATTTCACGCCCCTCTTCGCTCAAAACAGGAATACGGGTAGGCCCTAAACACTCCTTGATGGTATTGTGAGCCATCTTGTCGGCAATGGTGATGGGTGTGTGGTCGCTCTTTAGGTCAATGTGGTAATCATCGTGCTTATAAATCTTCATTATTGCAGCACCTGCTTTGACCGCCGCATTAAAACATTGAGGTAAAAGATATTCTCTAATTTGTCTGTCTAAAATTGTCTGTTCACTCATTTATGCAGTTGTATTTATTTTTCGTAAAGATAACAAAATTTTATGAAATATTAAATTTTAGAGAGTTAAAAAATGTTGTTAAATTACGAATCTGACACAAGATTGACTTAATTGAACAATTTGGGACGGACCATTGTTGTAAAATGAAATGAGAGGCAGTGATAACGAGTGTGATGGCTACTATAAAAGCTATAGCCGCATGGGTAGATAAAGCACAAGCTAGTGCATCGAGAGATAATATTGTTAAGCCAGTAATGAAGATAGAACTATGTTTTACGTCACGTCGGTATGCGAAGGCTATGTTGCTATGTAAAATCGAGTGGCGAGGGATTTTTGTGATAATATCATGAGATAGTCCCCCATGTATTAAGATGCTGTCACGTTGAAAAACATAGCACTGAGCTATGGTGTTGTTGTGAATTAGTTGTATATTACGATTCGATGTGTCAGATAGCGTGATGGCGATATTCTCAATAGCATGAGGTAGAAGTAGGGTATTGGATTGCAATGGAATGATATAATCATACGAAGCAAACTCAATGGCAGAATTTATAGCCGAGTAGATGTCTGTTGTAGAATAGTCGATTAAAACTAAGCGTCGATATGTCTGATTTGCAGAGCGATATAGTTCGGTTATATATGATGGGGTGGAGTGGGGCTGAGAATGATTTACTATTGTAAGTTGATACTGCTTGATAATCTGTCGAAATGTGTTCGAGTGGGTACTGCTGTTGAGCATGATAATTACCTCGTAACGGTTATATGTGTTACTTAATAACGATTCAATATCCTTTATTCTAGTTATGTCATGGGTGATGACAGAACAACCTATAAAACCTATAGACTCGTTACCACCCTTCAAATCGTTAGTTATAGCTTGTCTCCATTGCGCTACTTGTGTGGTGTGTATAGTGCGATAGCATATTATAGCGGTTATGGCTGCTAGGGTGGTGATAAATATTATTTCGACGGAATACATGTGTTAAACGGTTTGAGATTGTGTTAATTGTCCTTTGTAAGATGTGATGAGTCGTTTGGCGTATTGACATTCTGCGGGGTCAAGTATCGCTTTAATGCTTTGCAAGGAGTACCCTTCAACTGATAGGTGGCGACATAATCGTTTACGTTGGAATTCAGATGAAGTAGCAACTCTTTTTCTTAATACTTTATACTTCAGCGGTCGTTTTAACGCGGTGAGTGTGTATATGGCATCATCGACAATTGTGAGGTTTTTCTCTGAGGAAATTATACCATAAATATATTTGTCGGCAATATCGATGCCAAAGTTGCGAACTATTGCAAGAGCTAATTTTTGTAAATTTATATTGCGGCTTTCAAATAGAGGCTCCAGAACTACAAATAATGAGCCTTGTCGAATGAGTGCAATAATGTGAATAATATCAAGTGGTTGTAATTCAAATTTTAGCGATGAAATAATGGTGATTAGCTCCGAGGGCTTGGCTGCAAGAATGGCAATAAGGGCATTTGTTCGAATATGGCGGTTGCGATTATTGAGATAACTTTTTAGCTGTGATATAATGGTTGTGTCATCGTATATAATTGATGACAGTTGAGATAACAAATGATATTTTTGTAATGCTGTAGAGTATGGCAGTTGCTTTAAAATGTATAGTTGTAGGTTGTTTTGTTTGACAATGAGTTGAATCAAATCTTTTGGACAATCATAAGTGTGGCTTATCAAAGAATGGATAGCCTGTATGAGAGTCTTGCGTTGTAGGCGTGATTTCGCTTGCAACGAATGCCCTGACTCCTCCTCATTGCCGAGAGATGAGGCTATTAAGTAAGTTGTATATTGTTGGTGTAGCGCCGAATGTGTATGTTGTTTTATATAGGGCGCAAAAAGAAAATAGAGTATAAATAGGTAGGCTATTATTACATATAATATATAGAGTGTATTCATTGCTTCAAGTTGTTAAGTAAATAAGAGATTTTCCCATAAAGACGGGTCATACACATTGGAAATGTCATATATTGGTCTACTCCAGCGTTCAATAATCTAAGAATCGTATGTTCGCTTTGTTGCCATGCAATGACAATAATCGTCGTGTGGTGTGTTGATGTATTGCGTAGACGCGGAATAAAACACTCACCGTTGATTATGGGGGTTATGCAAAGTATGATTATAAGAAAAGGTTGCGAAGTTAGTGTGGCATTGATGGTTTGTTCGATGGAATAACAATGTTCAACTTGGCAGCAGGTTTGTTTTGCAATTTCTCTAACAATAAGAGCTGAATTGATGCAAGGTGAATATATTACTATGTGATTATTTGTCATGGCTTGAACTAATGTCTAAATTGTTAAACCAAAAATGTGCCAAATCATAAATTATTAAAAAAAAAGAGCGTTTGGGTTTGGATTGAGAATATTTTTTGTATATTTGCAAGCCGAAATTCGGCAAAAATGTAATTTATTTTAAGAATAATGTACGTTATAGTAGAAATCGCAGGTCAGCAGTTTAAGGCTGAAAAGGGTCGTAAGCTCTATGTTCACCGTCTTCAGAACGACGTAGAGTCGTCAGTGAGCTTCGATAAAGTCCTGCTTGTAGACAACGACGGTCAGGTAAAGGTAGGTGCACCTGTAGTAGAAGGCGCCTCAGTTAAGTGTAAGGTCTTGAAGCACCTCAAGGACGATAAGGTTTTGGTCTTCAAG
>JAGBTO010000044.1 GCA_017631285.1 Alistipes sp. | reverse complement strand
TGACCCCAGCCGTTGATATCGACCTCGACGAGGGTATGGACAAGGTACGTGAGATTCTCACAAAGTATCCTATCAAGACACGCCTCAACCTCAAGGGTACACTCATCGTTGCTCGTGACATCGCTCACGCTCGCATCAAGCAGATGCTCGACGAGGGTCAGCCAATGCCAGAGTACTTCAAGAAGCATCCTGTATATTATGCAGGCCCTGCAAAGACTCCTCAGGGTATGGCTTCAGGTTCATTTGGTCCTACTACTGCAGGCCGCATGGACCCTTACGTTGATCTCTTCCAGAAGGCTGGCGGCTCAATGGTGATGGTAGCAAAGGGTAACCGCTCACAGGCTGTGACCGACGCTTGCAAGGCTAACGGCGGTTTCTACCTCGGCTCAATCGGTGGCCCTGCTGCGGTATTGGCAAAGAACTCTATCAAGAGCGTGGAGGTTGTTGACTTCCCAGAGCTCGGTATGGAGGCTGTGCGCAAGATTTATGTTGAGAACTTCCCTGCATTCATCATCGTGGATGACAAGGGCAACGACTTCTTCGCAGAGTACGCTCACTAAAATATATGAATATTTTATCAGTAAAGTTTTGCACCTTTTGCGGGGTGCAAAACTTTTTTTTATCTTTGCGGCAATAATTTAAGATATATATACGTTTCGTAGAGAATAACAGGCTTTACAGATGAATCGAATTTTGAAAAATATCCTTCTTTCATTGGTTGCCGTACTACATTTTTGTGTGGCATATGCCGATGAAAACACTACATTCGAGGTAAATACGCCTCTGCTGGTCACCGTGGGAGAACCTTTTCGTGTGGAATTTGTGCTTACAAATGGCAAACCCGACAAGGACTCTTTTGCGGCTCCTAACTTTGTCGATGCGGGATTGGACATATTGGCTGGCCCTACACAATCTACGGCAAGCTCGTTCCAATACATCAACGGACAGAGTAGCCGCACATCGACCGTCACTTTCACCTATGTAGTGGTTGCTCAAAAAGCAGGCAACATAACCATCGGAGAGGCTCATATTGTATCCAACAACAAGCAATTTTCAACCAAGCCTACACCTATCGAAGCTATCGAGGAGACTCAACAACAAAGCACAAATACTGCTGCCGAACAAGGTAATGCTCTGCAAAATCAATTGTCAGAAGATGATATTTTAATTCGATTAAACCTCTCTCGTTCGACAGTTTATAAAGGCGAGCCAATCCTTGCTTCGCTCACACTCTACACCCGAGCAAGCATAGCTGGGCTGGAGGATGCAAAACTTCCATCGTTCAACGGATTCTGGTCACAGGAACTCCCTACCGAGGAGTATCAGCCTCAGCGACAAACGCTCAATGGCAAAGTCTATGATTCTCAAGTGATAAAGGAGTACCTGATATATCCCCAACAGGCAGGTACAATAACCATAGAACCTACCACACTTACTGCCATAGCTCAAATTGTTATGCGAAATAACAATAATTTCGACCCATTTTTCGGTGGCGGAGCTGAAATATACAATGTTAAACGCAAGCTATCAACTGGAAATATAACTGTCAATGTCAAAGAGTTACCTGCAGGTGCTCCAGCATCATTTACTGGTGCCGTAGGCTCATTCTCAATGAAGACAACACTTCCTCCAACGGAAATACAGGCTAACTCAGCTGCCAATTATAACGTAGAAATTTCAGGTACAGGTAATCTCACATTCCTACAGCAACCCAAGTTGGAGTTGCCTTCGTCGTTCGAGTTGTATAATGTACGTTCAACCGAATCAATCCGCACCTCTACTGCCGGCACACACGGCTATCGTCGTTTCGAGTATCCATTTATAGCACGTGCCGAGGGCGAATATGACATCAAGCCTATTGAATTCACCTACTTCAGCCCCGAGAAGGAGAGCTACATCACCCTCTCGTCGGAGCCGCTGCATATAAATATCCTGCCCGACCCACAAGCCGGAGCAAGTATTCCTACGCAGATAATCCCAGGCTCAGCCAAGGAGAGTGTAAGACAATTGGGTAGCGACATACGTTTTATAAAGTTAGGTAGCGCAAAGCTATATTCTTCGGCAGCTCCACTTATGTTGAGCACAACATATTTTATGCTCATAGTGTTCATCATTGTTGTCTCTGTTATTGCGTACTACATCCTACGTCGCCGTATTCGCGACAGCCATAACACGGTACTTATTCGCACCCGTCGTGCAAACAAGGTTGCTGTACAACGTCTTCGCATGGCTGAAAAACATATGCACGAGAATAATCGTCACGCCTTCTACGAAGAGATACTTAGAGCCTTGTGGGGTTACATGAGCGACAAACTCAACATCCCTGTTTCATCTCTTACCAAGGAGAAGATTCGCGAGGCATTGCACCGCAAAGGTTGTCCCGTGGATGTAGCACAACTCTACACCGACATCATCTCTCGCTGCGACGAGGCTCAATATTCGCCTGTTGAAAGCGTACAGATGAGCAACGTGTATGAGGAGGGTGTAGCCATCATTTCACGCATTGAGTCAATAATTAAACGATAGTAAAGAGCCATGAAAAGATATATCGCAATATTTTTTGTACTCCTAATTACCAACTTTGCCTTTGCTCAGGAGGAGCCTGTTGTCCAGCAGGAGGAAGCTCAAGCAACAGTAGAAACCACAATCGCAACCTCGCCCAAGCAGAGATGGGAAGCTGCGAATGTTGCATATAATAATGGAGATTTTGCTCGTGCAGCAGAGTTATATGAGTCTATTCTCGATGAGCAGTTACACTCGGCAGAGTTATACTACAACCTCGGCAACGCATACTACAAGCAGGAGATGTTGGGCAAGGCTATCGTAAATTACAACCGCGCTCTTCGCCTTTCACCTGCCGACGAGGATATTCTCCACAACTTGGAGTACGCTACGCAAGCAACCAAGGATAACATCGAGGAGATTCCTACGTTCTTCCTCATTACATGGGTACGTTCTCTGCGCAATATAATGGGAAGCAATGCTTGGACCATTGTTTCACTTCTGACACTCACCCTGACACTCCTCGCAGCACTCGTTTATCTCTTGGCAGAGAGGCTATCACTCCGCAAAACAGGATTTTATAGCATGTGCTTGGCTGCAGTCATATCTATCATAAGCACAACATTCGCCTACCAAACCTACCAAGCATTGACAAACAGCAACGAAGCTGTGATTATGAGCAGCGCTGTACCTGTCAAGAGTTCACCCGACCGTGCGGCAACTGACTTGTTCGTGGTGCATGAGGGTACAAAGCTCTCGCTCGGTGAGCGCATCGACGGCTGGGTAGAGATACGCATTGCCGACGGACGCAAGGGCTGGATTGAAACATCACGCATAGAAATCATCTAAGGCCATGTCACAACTACTTCAAGACGCCGTTTCTGAGTTCGCCAAGCTTCCTGGCATAGGTCGTCGCACGGCGCTCCGATTGGCTATGCACCTGCTGAAGATGGAGACCTCGGCTGTGGAGCAGATGACCGACAGCATTGCCCGCTTCCGTCGTGATATTCGCCATTGCGAGCTATGCAACAACCTCTCCGACACGGCACGTTGCCCGATATGCAGTAACCCCGAGCGCGACCACAGCACAATATGTGTTGTAGAGCAGGTAGGCGACCTGATGTCAATTGAGAATACACGCCAATACCGAGGTCTTTATCACGTTTTGGGTGGAGTAATCTCGCCGATGCAGGGCGTAGGTCCTTCGGATTTGAAAATTGATTTATTGATTGACAAAATAGCTTCAGGCACGGTCAAGGAGGTCATACTCGCCATATCTACCTCGGTCGAGGGCGAGACCACTTTATTCTACATTCTAAACCAACTGAAGCAATTTCCCACAGTAAGGATATCGACCATAGCACGAGGCATAGGCTTTGGCGACGAGCTGGAGTATGTCGATGAGCTGACCATAACCCACGCCCTGATAAACAGACGCGAGGTAGAAAAATAGAGCTACAGATGACAGAGTTTTATCAAAAGCATAAAATTCTGTCATTTTTTTTTATTTTTGATGTTACAAATCGGCCACTTAGTCGTATTATATGTACAAACGCGCCAAAGAGCGTAGCTAACCCCAAACCAAGATGAATAGTGAAGAGCTAAACAAAGAATTCCTTGCACTCAAGGACACAGCATATCGTTATGCTGTGAGTCTGCTTCACGACCCCATTTTGGCCGAAGATGCCACGCAGGACCTCTACGAAAAGTTGTGGAGACGACGGCTATTTATAAGGAGCAACGGATTTAGGTCGCTTGTGATGGTAAGCATACGCAACATCTGCCTCGACCTATTGCGCGAACGGGAACGCAGACGGCAGGATGAACTACCTCACTCGCTCCCCGCAGCCTCTACCGAAGATAAGGAGCTACAACAGATGGTCGGCAAACTCATTGCCGCACTGCCCGAGCGAGAACGGGAGGTGATACATCTTCACGACTGCGAGGGGTTAGGCTATGACGAGATAGCCCAGATAATAGGCTCGAGCGAGAGTGCCGCACGAATGGCATGTAGCCGAGCAAGACAAAAGATAAAAGAAGAACTTATAAAGGTGATGAATTATGGAGTATAAAGATTTAATGCAGCGATATTGGATGGCGGAAACATCCACCCCCGAAGAGCAGGAGTTGCATAAGCAACTGCTCCAGACCGACTCTCCCACAGCCGAGGAACGTGCCGCACGTGCCATGATGGCCTACTCTGCAAGCCCAAAGCGAAACATAAATATCAATCTCCACCAACCTAAGCCAAAGCTATGGCAGATAGCCGTAGCCACGGCCTTATGTTCGTTCGTAATCTTCGGCATTGTAAAGTTCTTCCAGCCAACGGTTTATGGCTACTACAACGGAGAGCCCATCACCACCCTTGCCGAGGCGCAGTATCACGCCGACCGCATATTTGCCAACCTCGCACAAGCCGAGCTACCCACCGAGGAGGAACTTTTAAATAAACTTTTTATGTTGGAATAGAAAACTCTCAAACTATTAATAAGATATGAAACGAATTATTTTCACACTTGCCCTTGTGGCAATCGCATGTCTGGGCGTATATGAGGCGCAGGCACAAGCATTCACCATCGATGCATCGGGAATCAAGTTTAACGAAGACTACGGCGAAGAGAGCACGGCTCAGATATCCCCCATTGTAAGAGTTAAAAAGAAAAACAACTCTACTGCGCTCTATTTAGGCAAGAGCGCACGCTCAACCATTCCTTCGTTTGAGATTGGATGCAATGTACTCTCAGATGTGGACTATACCCCATACGCAGGTACTGATGCTGGTAATTTCTTCAGCCTAAACAATTGGAAATCAACACAGGTGACATTAAACATATGCACAGGCTCTGCTTGCAACTCGCATATAGGCATCTCGGCATCCTTGGGCTTTCGCTTCAACAACTACCGCCTGAACGAACACCTGACCCTGGCCAAGAGCAGTGGATTGATTATGCCTATGCCAACCGAAGGCATGCACACCCATGCGGCCAAGAAGAGCAAGTTCACCACTGCTGCCCTGCATATTCCCATAGAGTTACAATTCGGCAACCCACGACGTTTTGCCTTCTCGATGGGTGGATACCTCGACATGACCATCAACAACCACACCAAAATCAAGTACACCGATGGTAAGAAGGAGAAGACATGGGGCTACCCCGTAAACTTCCTTCAGGCGGGAGCCGTGGCACGTATTAGCTTCTCCAATCTATCAATATTCTGCGCCTACCAGCCTACACAACTCTTCAAAACCGGTTGCGGGCCTAAGATGCAGCAGTGGACCATTGGTTTAGGATTCTAATAAGTCACGATTATGAAACGGATAATTATAATATTGGCAATTTCCCTTGCCTCGCTTATCTCAATAGATGCGCAAGCACAGACCAAGGAGTTCAAGGAGTTGATAGAAACGAGTGCAATATCAGCTACACATTATCGCAACTCGGGTGAAAAATTTGAGATTACTCAACTTTCGGGAGCTGTCATTCAGCAGCTTATGCCCAAAGCCATAAAGGATAAAAAGGGTGTAGAGAACCGCATCAACTCCATCTTTCAGGTGGTGATGGGCAAACAAGCAGCAGGTTATTTCAATTCGGTTAATGATATGGCAACAACCAGCAATAAATACGACCACCATATGACAATGACACTGAAAGGAACGGAGTATAAGATATTTGTTGCCAAGCTGAGTAGCGGTGTGTGTGAGTACCTGTTTCTGATTAACAATGGCGAGGATTATTGCGTTTGCGATATTGTCGGAGTTCTCTCCACGCAAGAGATTCTCTCCTTTATAGGCGTGAAGAGCAACGGCGAAGAAATCATTGGCGACAAAAAGGACTCGGTGGAGGTCATACAGCCATAAACAAAAAACTGCGTGAGGAAAATTCTTCACGCAGTTTTAATTTTATATCCGTCATTGCGAGGAGGAGATCAGCCCGACGTGGCAATCTCATTTTTCGCGCCCAAGCCAGACGCCAAAAGAATCAAATTATTTGGCTTTAAACACCGCCTGCAACTCGCCGTTTGATAACAGCAGCAACATATCACCATCAATCTCGTAGTGAGTAGCCTGGCTGATAATTTTAGTAAACTGAGCCTCAAGATTGATGTTTGGACACATCATACGTGTACCTGCCAATTCTCCAAACGAGATAGCTCTCTTCTCGGTCACCGAATAATCGCCCATCATTCGGTTGCAAGCGCCCACACCAGAAAAACGGCCATCCTCCGAAAACTGAAATACGAACTGGTCGTCGGCCACTGCAATGTCTGTACCCATCATACGAGCCAATTGCCACTCGGTACCAACCAATGGCTTATTATTCTTACCCTTACGGCATGGACAACATCCTACTACTAACAACAAAACCACCGTTGCGATTAAAATCGAGATTACGTTCTTCATAATTTTAATATTAAATGTTTATTTATTTTCTCAACAATGATGCAAAGATATGGAAAATTATTATCTTTGTCAGAGTAAGAATGTGATATAACAAAAAAATAACGATATTATGAAAAGAATTATTGCTTCACCACTCGCTCCAAAGGCTGTGGGTCCATATTCTCAGGCTGTAGAGAGTGGCTCGACACTCTACATCTCAGGCCAGCTTCCAATCGACGCTTCAACAGGCAAGATGCCCGAAACCATTGAGGAGCAGACTCGTCAGTCGCTCACAAACCTGGGCTACATCGCTGCCGAGGCAGGTTATTCGCTTGCCAATGCAGTAAAAGTTTGCGTTTTGCTGGACGACATCGCCGACTTCGCTGCCATGAATGGCGTGTATGCTACGTTCTTTACCGAGAATATGCCTGCCCGCGTCTGCTATGAAGTTGCCAAGCTGCCAATGGGAGCCAAGGTCGAGATTGATGCCATACTCAGCAAATAATTTTGGCAATATTTTTAAGAGTATGCGTCAGGACAACCCCTGACGCATATTTTTACCTATTGTTAATGAGTTGTGGAAAATTAGTAATTAAGCTCATTTCGGGGAGTTTTAATTTTTCTCAACTTTGCACAACACAAAGCGAAAAGCCGAAACAAATAATTAAAAAAATAATAAAATACTAATCTTTAACCATGTCAAAAAATGCAAACATGCCTGTCGAGGTGAGCTACAATGATGCCGTAGCTGCTTCAAAAGAATATTTCGCAGGCGATGAGTTGGCTGCCACTGTGTGGGTAAGCAAATATGCGTTGAAGGACTCCTTCGGCCATATTTTCGAACGCACACCAGAAGATATGCATCACCGCATAGCAGCCGAAATTGAGCGTATCGAGAACAAATACCCCAACCCTATGTCGAAGGAGGAGGTATTTTCACTTCTTGACCATTTCCGTTACATCATCCCTCAGGGTGGTCCTATGACTGGTATCGGAAACAATCTTCAGGTGGCATCACTTTCTAACTGCTTTGTTATCGGCAATCGCACTCACTCCGACTCTTACGGAGGTATCTTCCGTATGGATGAGGAGCAGGTTCAGCTCATGAAGCGTCGTGGTGGCGTAGGTCATGACCTTTCAGGCTTGCGTCCAACAGGAACACCTGTGCTTAACTCAGCTCTCACATCTACAGGTATTGTACCTTTCATGGAGCGTTACTCAAACTCTACTCGTGAGGTTGCTCAGGATGGTCGTCGTGGAGCCTTGATGCTCTCGCTCTCAATCAAACATCCCGATGCCGAGCGTTTCATCGATGCCAAAACTCAGTCAGGTAAAGTTACAGGCGCAAACGTTTCAATCAAGATTGACGATGAATTTATGCGTGCAGCATTGGAGGGTCGTCCATATCATCAGCAGTTCCCAATCACAGCCAAGGAGCCAAAGATTGAGACCGAGATTGATGCAAAGAAACTTTGGGATAAAATTATTCACAATGCTTGGCAGTCGGCTGAGCCAGGAGTATTGTTCTGGGACACAATCATCCGTGAGAGTATTCCTGATTGCTATGCTGACCAAGGCTTCACAACTGTTTCAACAAATCCTTGTGGTGAGATTCCACTTTGTCCATACGACAGTTGCCGCTTGTTAGCTCTCAACCTTTTGAGCTATGTTGAGAATCCGTTCACAGCGAAGGCTAAGTTCAACTTTGACCTCTTCCGCACACACGTAGCAAAGGCTATGCGTATGATGGATGACATCATTGACTTGGAGTTGGAGAAGGTAGAGCTCATCATCAGCAAGGTAGCAAGTGACCCTGAGGAGGAGGAGATTCGCCGTGTTGAGTACGACTTGTGGAACAAGATTAAGGATATGGCTTTGAAGGGTCGCCGCACAGGTTTGGGTATCACAGCTGAGGGTGATATGTTGGCTGCATTAGGCTTGCGCTATGGTTCTGACGAGGCTATTGACTTTGCTGTGAGCGTTCATCGCACATTGGCCGTAGAGGCCTATCGTGCATCTGTTAAGATGGCTCAGGAGCGTGGAGCATTCCCTATCTATGATACTGCCCGCGAGCAGAACAATCCTATGATTGCCCGCATCCGCGAGACAGACCCAGAGTTGTATGCCGAGATGGCCGAGCATGGTCGTCGTAACATCGCCATGCTGACAATTGCCCCAACTGGTACAACTTCACTCATGTCACAGACAACATCTGGTATCGAGCCTGTGTTCCGCCCTGTATATAAGCGTCGTCGCAAGATTAACCCATCAGACAAGGGTAAGACCCCCGACTTTATCGACAACATGGGCGAGAAGTTTGAGGAGTACTACGTATATCACCACCAGTTTGTTAAGTGGCTGGAGCAGAACAAGTATGACACTTCAAAACTTCAAAATATCACCGAAGAAGAACTCGATTCTTGGCTTAAGGCTTCACCATACTATGGTGCCACAGCAAACGATATTGACTGGGTTGCGAAGGTTCGTATGCAAGGTGCTATTCAGAAATGGGTTGACCACTCAATCTCTGTAACCGTAAATCTTCCAAACGATGTATCTGAGGAACTTGTTGCCGACGTATATCGCACAGCATGGGAGTGTGGTTGTAAGGGTGTGACAGTATATCGTGACGGTTGTCGTGACGGAGTACTTATTGATGCCAAGAAAAAGAGCGAAAAGAAGTGTGTTGCTGACACCCATAAACGCCCCAAGTCAATTCCTGCCGACATCGTACGTTTCAAAAACGGTAGCGAGGATTGGATTGCATTCGTAGGTATTCAAGATGGTCGTCCTTATGAGATTTTCACCGGTAAGATTGAGGAGGATGCCATGTATATTCCACGCAAGATTACAAAGGGCTGGATTATCAAGGTTCGCGAGGAGGATGGCTCAAAGCGTTACGACTTCCAGTATCAGGACCGTTATGGTTATACCAACACCATCGGAGGTATCTCTCGTTTGTTCGATGAGGAGTTCTGGAACTATGCCAAGTTGATTTCAGGAGTTTTGCGTCACGGCATGCCTATTGACAAGGTGGTACATCTGATTGATGGTTTGCACCTCAATAGTGAGAGTATCAACACATGGAAAAATGGCGTACAGCGCGCTCTTAAACAATATATCGCAGATGGCACAAAGGCGAAAGTCAAGTGTCCTCAATGTGGTCAGGAAGAGATGGCTTATCAAAATGGTTGTTTGACATGTATGTCATGCGGCTATTCTAAATGCGGATAAAAATTAAATTTATCTTTGTAAATGAAGTGAAAAACAAGTTTTGCGTGCTTGTTTTTCACTTTTTTTTTCTAATTTTGCCTCGTGGTGTATACATTAATCCCAATCCTTATTTAACGTTAAGCGTATTTTGGCAATGTATAGTCCAACCTAAGAAGACAATTTACAGCAAAATAAACTCAATTAACTATGAAAAAATTATTCAATTTCCTAGCTGTCTTGATGCTATTGTTTGCTGTGACTGCTTGTTCCAACGATCCCACAGAAAGCGAACCAGCAGCACCAGCAGAGATTACACTTAGCAAAGAGAGCTTCCTTGTTAACAAGGGTGGTACTACATCGACACTCTCTGTTGATGTAACATTTGAGGGCCAGTGGGATTTCTCAGTATCATCGGCAGCCAGATCATGGTGTACTGTTAAACGCCCTACAAACACCAATAGGCTGAACATCACAGTAGCTAAGACTACACAGGATCGTTCTCGTACTGCCTCAATCTCAGTCTTTTCAAAAGAGGACAGAACTATTTCAAAGTCTATCTCTATTAAGCAGATGGGTCTTCAGGATGGTCTTGTTGTAGAAAAAGACTCTTACGTAATTGCGCCAAAGGATTCAATTCTCACAGTTGAGATGCTTGCAAACGTTGAGTACGAAGTTACTGTAGAGGATAAGTCTAAGGATTGGGTTGAGTACCTCGAGTGTGTTGAGCAGGGTGAGGCAACCCACCTCTTGAAGTTCTCTATTTCGAAAAACCCTAACAAGACTTCACGTAAGGCCAACATCAATCTCGTATCTGAGACCAACGAGAAGGTTATCATCACAATCCAGCAGAATGCAGGTGGTATTATCGTAAACAAGAACCTATACGAGGCTCCATCAAAGCAATCGAAGTCTTTCGAGGTTGAAGTTGAGGCTTATGCCGAGATTGCAGACATCAAGACCGAGGATGGTAAGGAGTGGATTCAGTTCCTTGAGTGTGCAGATGTAGAGAACTCTTACAAAAAGATTTTGAAGTTCTATATCGACAAGAACACAGAAGCAGGCGAGCGCGAGATGGTTGTTACAATCGTATCAGAGACTGAGGAGGAGACTAGCTTCACAATCAAGCAGCGTGGTAAGGACTCTGTATCTAACGCCGAGGATGTAGCTGGTGATATCGTAGTTCCTGTTGACAACATCACATCATCTACAGTGGGTTCATACGGCGAAACTGTTCCAAAGAACCTTATCGACGGTGACCTGGAGACATACTATTCAGCAGCCGGAACAATCTACGATATGCCTGTTTCTCTCACATGTTACTTCAACACAGCAGAGCGAGTTGACTACGTTGATATCGTTCCTGGTCGTGTATTTGGTAAGTGGGGCGAGACTGATGTATATGTAACAACTGAGGAGAGTCCAGAAGAGGTTCTTTACGGCAGCTACGACTTCAAGGAGTCTGGCGACAAGCAGCGCGTTACCTTCCACGATGGTTTAATCAAGCCTCGCTCAGTGCGATTTGAGATCAAGACTGCTGGTATGTGGGTAGCAGGAAACGGCGTTGATAGCCCTACTCTTATCGCAGCCCATGAGATTACCTTCTACTCAATAAATCCTGAGGCTCTTGATATGCTCAAGTTCTTCACCGACAACTCTTACTCTGAGCTTAAGCCTGAGGTAACTGAGGAGGAGATTGATGCTATTCCTAACGAGTTCTTCCGCAACTTGGCTTCTGATATCTACTCGGGTAACTACGACTTGAAGTATCGTGCAGCAACTTACGAGCCATATCCACACCCAGATGTTGATATGAAGCGTTTCCGTACAAGTAACTACTCTTTGAACGACAACGTAACAGGTCTTTACTTCGAGGCTGGTGAGCACGTTGTATTCGTTGAGGAGACTTACGGTATTCCTATCTCACTCCGCGTGGTTGACTATCAGCCATTCGACCACATGGCTCCTGATTCACCAGGTTGGTGTAACGAGGATGGTCACTACTATCCTTTGATCAAGGGTCAGAACAAGTTGAACATCGAGCGTCGTGGTTTGATTTATGTAATGTATCACACCGAGGATCCAAAGGCTAAGCCAGTGAAGATCAACTTCCCAACAGCTCTTGTAAACAAGTACTATGACCTTGAGAATGAGCCAGACGTAGATTGGGGAAAAATGTTGAAGGAGGCTAAGGCTGACCACATCGATATGCTTGGTAAGAAGTCTATCTTCACATTGCCTGTTGAGTGGGTTGAGCACTGGTGTGGCACAGCAGACAAAGCTAAGGCTGTTATCACTCAGGCTGACTCTATCATCTTCCTTCAGGAGCAGATTCAGGGTCACCACAAGTATAACACAGGTGGCCACCGCAACCGTATGCTCTACTCATCTACAATGGCTAAGGCATTTATGTTCGCTGGTGCTTACCGTACAGGCTATAGCTTGCGTTATGGTACTCCAGGTAAGAAGAATCCACTCTACCAGGATGGTACAATCAACATGCTTCTTAACCCAAAGAAGTTCCGTGTTGACGGTTGGGGTGCTTACCACGAGGTAGGTCACTGTAACCAGCTTCCAGGCTTCAAGTGGACAGGTTTGGCAGAGGTTACCAACAACTTCACCGCCATGTATTGTGCTCATTTCTTCATCGGCAACAACTATCCTCTGCATGCGTCAGACTATATGTTGCTTATGGATGGTGACTGGTATGATGACAAGGGTGTTCACCATCATACTTCAAACCGCTACGATGCCGCTTGGCAATGTTTCAACGACAACGGCAAGAAGCATGCATTTAGTGGTTACGTAGGTGGTGATCCTCCAGGAGAGGCGGGCCCAGGTATCGACCCATTCTTCCGTATCGTTCCTTTCTGGCAGCTCTACTTATATAATACATTGGTTATGGGTCGCGAGGACTTCTATCCAGATGTATATCACTGGTGCCGTACAGGTAATCTTCCTGATGGTTCTCCAAACGTTGTTGCACCTGAGGTAGATGTTGTTTACGACAGCAAGACAATGACTGGTGGAGAGAACGGCAAGACTTATAAGATGAGTAATGACGGTGAGCGTCAGATGAACTTCATCCGTCTTTGCTGCGACGCTGCACAGGAGGACTTGACAGAGTTCTTCGAGCAGTGGGGTATGATGACTCCATTCTATGGTGTTGTTGTAGATTATGGTGACCACATCCTACGTATCACTCCAGAGATGGTTCAGGAGGTTTACGACTACGCTAAGAAGTATCCAAAGCCAGCTAAGAAGAATATCTGGTTCATGAATAATCATAACCTCGACTTGTATCGCAATGGCGATGGTAGCGATGTTACTGGTTTCAACATTGACAAGCATATTGACGACGAGTGCGATGGCAGCAATATCCATCTATATAATGGCATGTAATATCATTATAATAAATTCGTAAGATATCATAACCTATTATTAAACCAAAGAACTTGCTTTGAGAAGATGTGGGTTCTTTGGTTATTTTTTTTAATCAAGCATAAATAATTTCTTATGAAACATATTTTAACTCTTTGGGGACTAATGCTTCTGCTCACTATAGGCGGATGTTCAAAGGATAATGGGGTCACTGATGACCCAATACTCCCCGAGGTTACGTTAAGTAAGGATAACTTCATTGTCAGCAAAGCCGGAGCGACACTCTCAGTTACTGTTAACGTCACTACTGCCGATGGTAAATGGGGATACAACATATCGAAAAATGGTGATGGTTGGTGTACTGCATCCAGCACAGTTAACTCCAACACTCTAAAAATCAAAGTTTTGGCCAATACCAACGAGAAGAGTCGCGAGGCCACAATTTCGGTTATAGCAGATTCTGACAAGTCGCTTCGCAAGAGTATAAAAGTCAAGCAAGCGGGTGCTTCGGATGGTATTATAATCGAAGAGACTACCTATGATATTTCGTCGAAGAATCATACAGTTAAAATCCCATTCTTTGCAAATGTTGACTTCGACGTCGAGATTGAGGCCGGCAAGGAGTGGATTGAGTATATTCCACGTAGTGCTGATGACGAAGATGACGCACCATTGCAGTTCAAGGTTAGCAACAACCCCGACAAAGAACCACGCCAGGTAAAAGTTACCATCACCTCAACTTCGCCAAAGGAGGTAAAGACCATCACTATCAAGCAAAGAGGCAAGGACTCGATAGCTAACGCCGACGCTATTGAAGATGATAAGGTTGTGACAATCACAAATATGACAACCAACTCATCGATTTATGGCGGAATAGGAGTTCTAAAAAATGTCTATGACGGCGACTTAAACTCTTGGGCTGGAGCTAACGGTGGAATTTTCCCCGTTGAATTCAGATGTAAGTTCAGCAATGCCGAGAGAATTGACTACGTGGACATCTACCCTGGTCAGGGCGAAGGTATTTGGGGCGAAGTGGATATTTATGGTACTGTAGAGGGTGGAAAGAAGGAGCTCATCGGCTCATATGATTTCAAGAACTCAAAAGATAAACAGCGTGTATATTTCACACTGATTAAGCCTCAAGAGGTAGTATTCTCAGTTCGTTCAGCTGCCAACAGTGCTGGCATCCAGGCCGCCGTACACGAGATTATCTTCTACGGCAAGGGTAAAGGCAACTTCAACGAGCTTGATATCTTTACCGACCTCTCTTGTTCTGAACTTCGTGACGATGTTAGCCTGGAGCAGATTGAAGCTATCGAGAACGACTTCTTCCGCGACTTGGCCCATTATATCTACTCAGGCGATTTCGATCCTCAGTTCCGTGCTGCGTACTACGACCCATACCCACACCCAGATGTTGACGCGAAACTCTTCCGCACAGGAGGATACTCGTTATTCGACAATGTGACAGGTATGTACTTCGAGGAGGGTGTGCATGTAGTTTTGGTTGACGAGACCTACGACATTCCTGTCTCTATTAGTGTTGTAAACTACATGGAGCCTGAAACTCACGATGTATATACACTTTATAAGGGTCTGAATAAACTCAACATCAAGCATAAGGGTTTGATTTATGTACGTTATCATACCGAAGACCCTAAGGCTAAGCCTATACGTATCAACTTCCCTACAGCGCTGGTAAATGGTTACTATGACGCAGTTGAGAATCCCGATGCCGACATAACAGCCATGCTTACCAAGGCTTCAAGCGAGCTATTTGATATGCGTGGAGCTAAGTCAATTTACACATTCCCTGTGAAGTATTATCTACAGTTCTGCAACAACACCAAAAAGGCATTCGATGTATTGCAGCAGGCCGACTCCATCATCTTCTTACAGGAGCAGTTCCAGGGTCACCACAAGTACAACACAGGCGGTCACCGTAACCGTATGCTCTATCGAGCATCAATGGGTAAAGCTTACATGTATGCTGGTGGATATGAAACAGGTTACTCTATGCACCCATCAATTGGCGATGGAGCTATGAGAAATATGCTCGATCCTAGAGTTTTGCGCAATGAGTCTTGGGGTCCTTATCATGAGGTTGGTCACAAGAACCAGATTCCAGGCTTCAACTGGGCAGGTATGGGAGAGGTTTCTAATAACATCTGCTCAATGTACTGCGTGTCGAAGTTCCGCACCTGGGACCAGAGTGATTATGTCTTCACCGAGGGCAATGAGCATGTTAATGGCAAAACATACAACGATCGCTACGAAGCTGCATGGGCAGAGATTGCAAACTATGGAGAGAATCCTGCTGTATATAGCTTGAACCCAGACCCATTCTACAAACTCGTGTCGCTATGGCAGTTGTACCTATACAACACCAAGGTTATGGGTCGTGAGGATTTTTACCCAGATATGTACCACATCATGCGTACCTCGAACAACATCCCCGAGGATTACGGAGCACGTCAGTTGAACTTCGTAAAGGTATGCTGCGACGTGGCACAGGAAGACTTGACCGAATTCTTCGAGAAGTGGGGTTTCTTCACTCTCTGCGACGAGGTTATCGACGACTATGGTAACAAGCGACTCGTTATAACCGAGGAGATGGTTCAACAAATCAAGGACCACGCATCACAGTATCCAAAGCCAGAGAAGAAGAATCTTTGGTTTATAAGCAATTACAACATGCAAAAGTTCATCGACGGCGACGGTAGCGAAGTCACTGGTTTTGAAACACCACGACTTTAGGTAGTTGCTTACAACAACTTAATAAATCTTAACGAAGAGGGTGTCAACAGAAATTGTTTGACACCCTCTTTTTGTTTCGGAATTATATAGTAATTACAAAGTTACTTAATAATCAACACATTCACCAGCTGCATTCCGCTCACCCTATTTATCTCGGCAGCAATTGCCTCACGGCGATAAAAGAGTTCCGAACGAATAATGCTCGATGACAGATGAGCGTATAGAACATGATTCTCAAGCTTGAGTTCAGTAGTATGGTCGGCCGCTCGGTTTCCCACCACCTCACGCCACGTATCGGGGAGTTTGCCTTCGGCTATTTTGGCTGCGACATAGGGACGCGAGAAAAACTCCTGCAACACGTCTCCAAACAACACCGTCTTTGTTCGTCTCATCGTTTTACCTCCCCTCCTTCAACAGTGAATAGCTGATACTCCTTACCCGCATTTTTGAGCGTATTCTCCAATCGTACCTTATTGCAATCGGTTATACAAATCTGACCAAAGTCATCACCCGACACAATTCCCAAAAGGCGCTCCACGCGTCGCATATCCAATTTATCAAACAAATCATCCAACAGCAAGATAGGCTTTTCACCTGTCTGTTCTGCCAGCAAGCGATACTGCGCTAATTTCAAAGCTATTAGAAATGACTTTTGTTGCCCCTGCGAGCCATATTTCTTGAGCGGATAACCACCAATCTTAAATATCAAATCATCTCGATGCACACCCGATGTCGTAAACTGATTTACAAGGTCGCGCTCACGCGAACGTAACAATATATCCTTAAGTGGCATATCATCCAATTCCGAACGGTAGGTCATCTCAACCTGCTCCCTATCCTCCGAAAGGAAACTATAATATTCATTCACCAAAGGCTGCATGCACTCTACGATACGTTTGCGCTCCTGATATACATGCGTACCATGCTCATCGAGCTGCATATCGTAAATTTGCAACATAGTCTCATCCGACGAACGCTTCAAAAAAACATTTCGCTCGGCCAATACAGCATTATAGCGCATCATTGATTGCAAATACCCTTTATCGAGCTGCGAAATAAAACTGTTCAGATAACGACGTCGCTCCTCGGCAGCATCGGTAATTAGGTCGGTATCACGTGGTGAAACCATAACTACAGGGAAATTACCCACATGATCGGCTATACGGTCATACTCCTTGCCATTGCGTTTGATTATCTTACCGCCACGCTTCGAGAATGAGCAATTCACCAACTCTACCCTCTGCTGGTCATCAACGTAAGAACCTTCCGTAACAAAAAACTCCTCGCCATGCGATACACTCTGACCGTCGGTCATGGTAAAGGCCGACTTCGACATCGAGAGATAATGCACCGCATCGAGTATGTTTGTCTTGCCCGCGCCATTGTCGCCCACAAAACAATTAATTCCGTCGGTAAGATAGATTTCCGACTGAAGAATATTTTTGAAATTTATAAGTAATAGCTTTTTTAGCCTCATAACCCGTAGTATTTGCTTTCAAAGTTACAATTTTTCATCGACTTTTACTCACTTTCTTCTCTTCAATTGCATTTTCCCGACCCGTTTATGCGTTTTTTTACGAATTTTATTTTAATTTTGCGTTTTGAATTAGACGAATAATTAACTAAAAAACATAAAACAATGGCAAAAGAGGTAATGACCCCACAGGAAGAAGCTTTGGCACAGGCACAGTCGCAGGCTGAGAACTTCTTCGAGAAGAACAGTAAGATGGTAGTTGCGGCTATCGTGGCTATCTTTGCAATTGCAATCGTAGTATTCGGTTACAAGAAACTCGTTAGCGAGCCACGCATGAACAAGGCTCAGGAGATGCTTTACGAAGCACAATATTTATTCGAGGAGGCTACTCCAGATTATAGCTTGGCACTCAATGGCGATGAGTCAACTCCAGGTTTCGCTGAAGTAGCAGAGCAGTATGGTAACACACCTGCAGGTAACTTGGCTAACATGTATGCTGCAGCATGTGCTTTGCGCTTGGGTGACTTTGATTCAGCAGAGAAGTATATCAACTCTTACAAGAACGTTAAGGGTATCCCAGGTGAGATGGTAAATGCTATGGCTGAGGGTATCAAGGGTGATATCGCCATTGAGAAGGGCGATTACGCAAAGGCTGCATCACTCTTCAAGAAGGCTGCTCAGGTTAGCGATAACAACTTCACTACTCCACTCTACCTTCGCAAGGCTGCTTTGGCTTTCAGCGCTGCAGGTGACGAGGCTAAGGCTCAGGAGTGCTATAAGACCATCAGCGAGAAGTATCCAAGTTCTATGGAGTCTCGCGATGCTTCAAAGCAGTTGGCTGAGTAATAAACTTTTAAGGCAATGTCGCAATACAAGGTCGGTATAATTATCGTTGACGAACAAGCATCATTTGCACATCGTCACTTGGCAGCAGCCACTGAGAGCCTGAAGGCCTTAGGTTGTGCCGAACAGAATATACTTGTACGACATGCTCCAAAAGTATTTAATATAACTCTCACAGTTCAGTTCCTTGCAGAATACACTGACGTAGATGCTGTAATTATCCTTGCCGAGGAAGACAATACCGCTTCATATCAGGCGATGTTGTATGGCATCACGAAGTTGCAAATAGCTTGGAACATGCCCATTACAATTGGTGATTTTACGGCGGCGGCTGAAGCTATCGACATGGTAGCTCTGCAAAATAAAATGGAAGCTGAAGCTCCCGAAAACATAGCGCCTGACCGCAAATCAATCAACTAATAGGGGTGAGAAACAAATAATAAAGGCTGTCAAACCATTATCTTAAGTTTGACAGCCTTTATTATTTGTTTCTATCTTTAGAACGAAGGATTAGGAAGGACTACTCGTACTGTTTGGAAATTCACCTGACGCACCAATGTCTGCTGCGAGGTTACATAACGTTCAAACAGTTCATCTGTGCAGTTGCGAATAGTCAAGAGACATACATCCTCACGCTTCTCCACTTCGAAGTCTTCTGCCTCAAGAGCCTTTATCAACTCTTCAATATGCCAAGAGTTGTCAATCGAAAGGCCCAAATCCACAGCCGAATTATTAATAAGGTGTGTTTTGATACGGAAACGATCGAGCAGCGAGAAAATCACAGCAAACTTCTCCTCCATCACAAACGAGAAGTCCTTTGAACGGATAATCAAAAATACCTGGTCACGCTTATATATCATGATTGGCAATGTCACATGCTCCGCCGAGGCGTTAATAACCGTACCGGGCTTGGTCTTGTCACCAAAAGGACGAACATACAAAGGAATATTCTTGTTCTGCAAAGGCTTTATGGTCTTAGGGTGAATAATTTGCGCACCGCTATATGCCAACTCAATGGTATCGAGATAGTTCAGGGCGTCAATCTTCACTGCATCCTTAAACACCTTAGGGTCGGCGTTAAGCACTCCATCCACATCCTTCCACACAGACATTGACTCCGCCTCCAGGATGTGAGCCACCACAGCTGCCGAGTAGTCGGAACCCTCACGACCCAAAGTCGTTGTTGTACCATCGGGAGCTGCTCCGATAAAACCCTGACCTACGAAAACACCTACACCGGTATTCTCTAACGCCGCCTTCAAACGTGGCTCCGAAGCCTTGATGTTTACATTGGCATCCTTGTGACGAGGGTTAGTGACAAAAGTCGTACGCATATCAATCCAACGATTGCGCATACCTACATGATTAAGATACTTAGATATGATTGTTGTTGAAATCAGCTCACCAAATGCCACAATTGTATCATACCACAACTCGGCATCCTGCAAACGATATACTGTATTGTCTATTATCGAACGCAACTCCGCAAACAAAGCATTCACCTCATCAAGCTGTGTAGGCTCGCCCCACAAGTCGTTGATAATCTCGGCATGATATGCCACAATCTGCTCAATCTCATTATGTGCCTCGGCCTTATCGACCTTCTGCATGGCTGCAAAGACACGCTCTAGAGCGTTTGTTGTCTTTCCCATTGCCGAGACAATGATAAACAAGTTCTGTTCTCCCTCTACAATATGCTCCAAGTTTCGCACACCTGCGGCATTTCTCACCGACGCACCACCAAATTTATATACTTTCATATTCTAAATATTACCTTACCAAGAGACTATTTAAAAATCAAGTCACAAAGATAGGAATTTTCGGTATTATCAACCGTTATTTTCTCGATTTTTATATATCTTTGGGGAATAAATACCATATAATTATGTATACACAACACAAACAGATAGTAGAGCAGGCTTGGACAGACCGTTCGATGCTTGCCGATGCAACCGTAAAGGCAACGATTCGTGAGGTGGTGGAGGCCGTTGACAAGGGCCAGCTTCGCACTGCAGAGCCAATCAATCTTGAAAATAGCGAGTGGCAGGTAAATGAGTGGGTTAAGAAGGCTATCATCATGTACTTCCCCATTCAGGAGATGCGCACTATGCGTTCGGGTGAGCTGGAGTGGTATGACAAGATGGAGCTCAAGCACGACTATGAGAAGCTGGGCGTAAGAGTTGTCCCTCACGCTGTGGCACGTTATGGTGCATACATCGCACCAGGAGCTATTCTCATGCCTTCGTATGTGAATATCGGAGCATACGTTGATACAGGCACCATGGTCGATACATGGGCTACCGTAGGCTCATGTGCTCAGATTGGAAAACATGTTCACCTCAGTGGTGGTGTAGGCATCGGCGGCGTATTGGAACCTGTGCAGGCAGCACCTGTAATCATCGAGGACAACTGCTTTATCGGCTCACGTGCCATTGTTGTCGAGGGTGCACACATATGCCGTGAGTCAGTTCTCGGCTCAAACACCGTTATCACAGGCTCAACACACATCATCGACGTTACTGGCAACGAGCCAAAGGAGTATCGCGGCTACGTACCACCTCGCTCTGTGGTCGTTCCTGGCACATACACAAAGAAATTCCCCGCAGGCGAATATGGCGTATCGTGTGCGCTTATCATCGGCCGTCGTAAGGAATCAACTGACAAGAAAACGTCTCTAAATGACGCCTTGCGTGATTTTGGCGTAAGCGTATAATAGACCATATATGAAAAAGCCAGAACACCGCCCATGGAGGGTACTACAAAGCGAGCGTCTATCCAATCGACCATGGTTTTCTGTTCGACGCGAACGTGTGGAGCTACCAACAGGAGTCATTGTTCCCGATTGGTATATATTTGAGTTCCCGAATTGGGTAAATGTAATTGCCATAACCAAGGATGATAAATTTGTGCTGATAAGCCAATATCGTCACGCCTTGGGACGTACTAACTATGAACTCTCGGCAGGGTGTTGCGAAGATGGAGAAACACCCGAGCAGAGTGCACGTCGCGAACTCATGGAAGAGACTGGTTACGGCGGTGGCAAATGGCAGCAATTCATGGTTACATCGCCAAATCCGACCAATCACAACAACCTGGTTTACACATTCTTAGCTACAGATGTAGAACAAATTACAGACCAACACACCGAAGAAAGTGAAGATATCAGAGTGGAACTTATGACACGTGAAGAGGTTGAAGAACTATTGCACAACGACGAGATTATCCAATGCTTGCATGCCGCACCATTGTGGCGATACATGGCTCAATTTTCACTGTAATGATACACTACTTCGAGCAACTCACCTCCACAAATGACGAGGCCACACACTCCAACTATCGTGAGGGTGACATCATTTGGGCTGAAAGACAGACAGCTGGTCGAGGGCAACGCGGACATACATGGCTAAGCGACGAAGGTGCGAATCTCACCTTCTCGGCTATATTAGAACCAACATTTCTACCTCCACAAGAGCAATTTTCGTTATTGCAGGTCGTAGCTCTTGCCTTAATAGACACTTTAAAAGAGTATGATATTGAGGCCAAAATAAAATGGACAAACGACATTTATGTGGGCGATAAGAAGGTAGTCGGAATATTGATGGAACATAAATTGCAAGGTGAACACATAGGCCGTACTATTGCTGGAATTGGCATCAATATCAACCAAACAGAGTTTGACCCCTCGCTACCTAACCCCACCTCGATGCGACTTTCAACAGGCAAGCAATATGACCGCAAAGAAGTTCTTAAACGTATTGCTCACCACCTAATGCATCGTTATGAAATGCTACGCCAAGGGGAAAACTCTACCCTACACTCAGACTACCTCCAGAGCCTTTACAAACGCTACATGGAGCAGAGATTCTCACTCCCCGATGGCACTCATTTTCAAGGTATAATAACAGGTGTAGAGCCGCAAGGAGCCTTAAAAATTACAACTCACGAAGGTGCAGAGCATAAATTTCTATTCAAAGAGGTGGAATTTGTGTTAAAAAACTAACAAAATATAGCGTCGTTAAAAAAATATATCTTATCTTTGTATGAGGTAAAGTGTGGGGGCATTCTACGGAGTGGAACTCACGTGTAAACTTGTGAAACAAAAACAATTTTAATATATTACAACTATGAATATTCCTGCTAATTTGAAGTATTCAAACGACCACGAGTGGTGTCGTATTGAAGGCGAATTTGCCTATGTAGGTATTACCGACTTTGCTCAGAGTCAGCTCGGTGACATCGTATTTGTTGATGTTCCAACTGTTGGTGAGACTTTGGCTGCTGGCGAGGTCTTTGGTTCTATCGAGGCTGTCAAGACTGTAAGCGACGCTTTCATTCCTGTTGGAGGTGAGGTTGTTGAGTTCAACGACGCTGTGGACGCAGACCCTGCATTGGTAAACTCTGACCCATACGGTGAGGGTTGGATGATTAAGGTAAAGATGTCAGACCCTGCTGAGTATGACGCTTTGCTTACACCCGAGGCTTATGCAGAGTTGATTGGCTAAACGAAAATTTCAGAAACTAATAACAAATAAGAAAATTATGTCAAAAGTAACAGTTATCGGCGCTGGTATGGTAGGCGCAACCTGCGCTAACGTATTGGCTGCACGCGAGGTAGCAGACGAGGTAGTATTGATCGACATCAAAGAGGGTCTTTCAGAGGGTAAGATGCTTGATATGTACCAGGCATTAGCTACAACCGATTTCACGACAAAGCTCACAGGCTGCACAAACGACTACAAGAAGACAGCAAACTCTGACGTAGTAGTTGTAACTTCAGGTATTCCACGTAAGCCAGGTATGACTCGTGAGGAGCTTATCGGCACAAACGCAAACATCGTTAAGAGCGTAGTTTCTCAGGCGTTGAAGTTCTCTCCACGCGCTATCTTCGTTATCGTATCTAACCCAATGGATACAATGGCTTACCTTACTTTGAAGTCAACAGGTCTTCCAAAGAACCGCGTTATCGGTATGGGTGGTGCTCTCGATTCATCACGCTTCCGTTGCTACTTGGCAAAGGCTGCTAACGCTAACATCCACGATGTTGATGGTATGGTTATCGGTGGTCACGGCGATACAACTATGATTCCTTTGACATCAAAGGCTACAATCAAGGGTGTTCCAGCATCACAGTTCCTCTCAAAGAAGAAGCTCGCACAGGTTGCAGCTGACACTATGGTAGGTGGTGCTACATTGACTGGCTTACTCGGCACATCAGCTTGGTATGCTCCAGGTGCTGCTGCAGCATCAGTTGTTGAGTCTATCTTGGGCGACCAGAAGCGTATCATCCCTTGCGGTGCTTACCTCCAGGGCGAGTATGGTCAGGATGACATTATGATCGGTGTACCAGTAGTTATCGGTCGCAAGGGTATCGAGAAGATCGTTAAGATCGACCTCACAGCAGAGGAGCAGGCTGCATTCGAGGCTTCAGCTGCCGCTGTTCGCAAGGTTAACCAGATCCTTTACGATACAAACGCTATCTAACAGGTGGTTTTCACTACAACAAAACCAGACCTCATTCGGGGTCTGGTTTTTTATTTTCAACAAACACAACTATTTCTATCTGTCAAACAGCTTCACTATCTTCTCCAGCCATAGCC
>JAGBTO010000043.1 GCA_017631285.1 Alistipes sp. | reverse complement strand
CCTTCACTTCGTGGGACCTCACACAGTACTATATGGAGGATGTGCCAGTGGCTCGTGAGAGCGTGGTGGACTCTACGCTGATGATCCTGCACGACTGGTCTCACTTCATCAACCTTGAGGAGAAGGAGATTGACTCGGAGCGTGGCGTTATCAAGGAGGAGTTGCGTACTCGCGACAACGCCTCTTGGCGTTCTACAATCGAGATGTTGAAGGCCGTAGGTAAGGGCACTCGCTATGCAGAGCGTAACCTCATCGGCTACCTCGATGGCTTGCAGAACTTCACCTATGACGACATCCGTTCATTCTACGACAAGTGGTATCGTCCCGACTATCAGGCAGTTGTTGTAGTTGGCGACATCGACGTCGATAAGGTTGAGCAGAAGATCAAAAGCCTTATGGCTGACATCCCAGCTCCAGCGGCTGATGCCGCACAGAAGGATGTAATCATCATCCCCGACAACAACGAGCCTATCGTAAGCATCTTCGCCGACCCAGAGATGCAGCGTTCACAGTTGCAGATTATCTTCAAGGGTCAGGCTATGCCAAAGCAGTATAAGAATCTGGTGATGGCAGAGATGGTGAACATTTTGCAGTCATACATTTCGGTAATGATTAACGAACGTTTGAGCGACATCTCTCGCAAGCCTAATGCTCCATTCATCGGCGCAAGCTTCCAGCCAGGTGGCGGCTTCGGCATCTGCCCAACACTGGACATCGTTGCTGGTCAGGTAATGACACAGGAGGGTAAGATTGTAGAGGGATACAAGGCTCTGCTTACAGAGATGGAGCGTATGCGTCGCTTCGGCTTCACCGAGGGTGAGTGGGAGCGTGCAAAGAACAATATGCTCTCTTCTATCGAAAGCAAGTTCAACAGCCGTGACGACCGTGAGCACGCAGAGTTCGCCGAGGCTTGCATCGCTAACTTCCGCGAGGGTACACCTTTGTACGATGCCGAGACAGAGTACCAGCTCGACAAGCAGCTCATCGAGCTTATCTCTTGCCAGATGATTAACGCAACTGTTCAGAAGCTCTACGACCCTGCAAAGAACGCTGTTATCACAGTGAACTCACCTGCAAAGGAGGGCTTGGCTATTCCTACCGAGGCTGAGTTGGTAGCAGTATTGAAGGAGGTTGTAGCATCAGATATCAAGCCTTTCGAGGATAACGTGAAGAAGGAGCCTCTCATCTCGGAGGATGTTGTGTTGAAGGGCTCGCCAGTAAAGAAGACCAAGCTCAACGAGGCTATGGGCACAACAGAGTGGACTCTGAAGAACGGCATCCAGGTTATCGTTAAGCAGACTCCATACGAGGCTGACGCTATCAACATCGAGGCTGTAGCTGATGGTGGTGCAGCTATCTTCAGCGACGAGGATTACTACTCTGCACAGATGCTTTCATCGGTAATGTCAATGTCGGGTATTTCGAAGTTCTCGGCATCGGATCTCCGCAAGCAGCTCTCTGGCAAGAATGCTCAAGCCAACGTGGGCGTAGGCACATATCAGCACGCTATCGAGGGTACAGCAGCATTAAAGGATGTAGAGACTATGTTCCAGCTTATGTACCTCAACTTCACAGCTCCACGCTTCTCAGAGGATGACTTCGCAACACTTATGAAGCGCTACGATGCGATGCTTGCCAACCAGCTCACAAACCCAGATTTCGTATTTGGTCAGCAACTGATGAAGACCCTTTATAGCGACAACTACCGCCGCCAGCAGCTCACACCAGAGATTCTCTCATCGGTTAAGCTGGAGCGTATGGCTGATATTCACTCAAAGCTCTACGGCAATGCAAAGGGCTTCCGCTTTACTATCTACGGTAATATGAGCCCTGAGGAGTTGAAGCCACTCGTTGAGAAGTACATCGGCTCATTGCCAACACAGAAGAAGCCTTCAACAAAGTTTGTAAACGACGGTGTGAAGGTTGCCAACGATGTAGTGAACGACTTTAAGTACAAGATGGAGCAGCCAAAGGTATCAGTAACTGTTGCATTCAACGGCGAGTATGACTACACAATCAAGAACGGCGTAGCTCTCACATTCCTCTCACAGGCGTTGAGCAACCGCTACCTGAAGTCTATCCGCGAGGAGAAGGGCGGCACTTATGGTGTAGGTGTTCGTGGCTCACACATCACCAAGCCAAGCGAGTACTACCTGATGCAGATTCAGTTCGACACCAACGAGCAGATGGCTGACGAGCTTATCGGCATCGTAATCGCCGAGATTGAGAAGATTGCTGCCGAGGGTCCACTCCAGGAGGATATGGACAAGACTCGCGAGTTCTTGTTGAAGGATTACAAGAAAAACATCGAGCAGAACGGCTGGTGGTCACGCGCCCTGAAGGCATACTATGAGAATGGTGTCAATATGGTTGCAGACTACGAGGCTGCGGTGAATGGCGTATCTTCTGACGACGTGAAGGCATTAGCAAAGCGTCTGCTTGACGAGAAGTCAATGGTTAAGGTAGTAATGCGACCAGAGAGATAATCTCACAAGCATATTAACAGAAAAGGCTGTCTTGCGGACAGCCTTTCTTATTTTAAACTATTCGCAAGATATCTATTTACACCTTAATTTATAACCCACCCCACGCACACTAACAATCTCCACCGAGCTATCCTCGCTCAAGTGGTGGCGCAAACGAGAGATAAAGACATTCAGGCTGCGCAGATTAAAGAAAGTATCGTCGCCCCACAACTCCATAAGCAACCCCGACGACTCAACTACCTGCCCCATATTGCGACACAGACGTGCCAGCACATCACTCTCACGTGCCGAGAGTGTTACATTATGCCCATCAATCGAGAGCTTCGCCGCCGAAGGGATAAAGCTGTAACGTCCAATCGTAAACCGTTCGTTTTCATCCTCCACACCTAATCTGCCGAGCAATGCTTGCAGGCGCACGATAAGTTCGTCGAGCGCAAATGGCTTACGCAGAAAATCATTTCCACCCACAGAAAAACCCTTCACCACATCCTCCGTTGCCGAGCGAGCCGTCAAAAAGAGCACAGGCGCACGACAACCCTCTGCACGCATACGCTTAACGAGCGTAAAGCCATCCATCTTCGGCATCATCACATCACTCACCACAATATCGGGTCGCAACTCACGCCACAGCGACAAAGCCTCCTCGCCATCGGCTGCCAGCGTTACATCGAAGCCTCTGTCGGATAGCGTGTCGGCCAAAATCTCGGCCAGCATACGCTCATCCTCAACAAGCAGAAGTTTTATCTTGTTATTCTCCATTATGGGGTAGTTTTATTGTTATCGTAGTTCCCTTACCCTCGCTGCTTGAGGCAGAAATCACGCCACCGTGACGCTCCACGACCTGACGGGCGTAGTAGAGTCCCAAGCCGTAGCCACGCACATCGTGCCTGTCGCCCGACGGCACACGGTAAAATTTATCAAATATATGCTCAACGTGGCGTGAGGCAATACCCTTGCCGTTGTCGGCAACCGAGATTGTAACCCAACCGCCCTCTTTGCATACCCTACAACGAATGGCAACCTCGTTGTCGGAATACTTTATTGAGTTATCCACTATGGTCGAGAGCACATTCTTCAGATGAAAGCGGTCGGCACTAACCACAATATCGGCATCGCACTCAAGGTTAAAATCAACCCTCTTGCTGGCTGCAGAGCAGTTACCCTCCACCTCCTGGAGCAACTCCCGTAGAGCCACCCGCGTAGGGTTATGACGTACCACATCGCCCTCCTCAACCGACACAGCGAGGATGCGCTCCACCATTGTCGAGAGGCGAGAGAGCTGCAACGCCACAATCTCCAGATAGCGGCCTCGCTTCTTCTCATCCTCCATAGCCGAGAAGTTACGCAGGGCATCGTTGGCGGCATAGGCAACAGAGATTGGGGTCTTGAGTTCGTGGGTTATGTTGTGCGTGAGGTCACGACGCATCTGCTCCAGACTCTTTTGGTGGAACATAGTACGAATAAGGTAGATAAACACGCCTGCCAACAAAACCACACTCATCAGCGACGAGAGTATCAAACCCCACATCTGCATCCAGAAGTCGGAGTACGGCACCGACACATACAGTCGCAGGGAGAACATCTTGCCATCGTCAATATCGACCTCTACACTCTTCATATTCCGCAACGCTGTCTTGTCGCCTCGGCTCATCATCACCTTGCCATCCATTATGTTTGCCAATATCTCTACTGCATAGGGTTGCAGGGCATCAAGCTCCAGCAGACTCGGCTCAAGCCAAAAGACAAAATCATCCAAATCAATCTTCACCATATCGGCAGGCTGCAACCCTGGGATGGCATCCATACGGAATGACTTATATACACTCTTGTAGGTTGCCGACTGCACACGGCGCAGGAAGTCCGCCTTTTTATCGTTGTAGAGCCTCGCCACCCACACGCACTGCACCGCCGCCACCATAACGAGCGAGGCGACAACCACCAATGATATTATGCGAAATGTGCGCTGGGTCATATTTTGCCGTTTCCTTTACACAAAGGTAGGAATAAAAACTATAGAAAAAAGGGCGTTAACATTTCTTAACAAATCTTAACACTTTGTTTGCACTTTTTAGCTCTGCGCCACACTATCTTTGCCGTAGGAAAAGCGCAATTCCAATGATTACTGATTTATTTATTAGTTAAACCTCAAAAATTATTACAATTATGAAACGCATTATTTTTATTATGGTAGCTATGATGCTCTCAATGGCAGCATCGGCACAGACAACCAACAAGACTCTCTACATCGTGGATGGCAAGGTGGTAAGCGAGGAGCAGGCTAAAACAATCAAGAATGAGGATGTTGTTAATATGAATGTTATTGAGGGCATCGAGTCGGCTGTGATTATAAACACCAAGAAAAGTGCTAACGATGTGGTGGTAATTCGTGGCGAGAAAGATAGCGATGCAGATGCTCTGAAACTGACTGTTACAGGTGCAGTAAGAAACGAGGAAATGGACGAAAAAGAGTTTGGACAACAAGAGTTTAATGTGATGCTTACTAAAAACCCTCTGTTTTTAGTAACAGATGGGAAAAAGACGGTAAAGGCAAAGAGTACCAAAGATGTTAATCCCTCGGAAATTTTACATATGACAGTGATTGATTTCCAGAGCCTTGATAGTGCAGCGGCAGAGCAATATAAAAAGTATGGCGACCCATCAAATGGCGTGATTATCATCCAAGTGAAGGATTTGGGAAAATACAAAAAAGAGAAATAATCCCCTCTCAACTATTACTGTTTAAGCAACAGGGGCTGCTCAATGAGCAACCCCTGAATTATTTTATCTCTATACCACCTACTGCACAATATCGGGGCGGTTACTTTTGGGTCGGATAAAACCCTTGTCGGTCATCTGCATCACGCCCTGCGGAGTGAACTCCATAGTGCCAATATACATCGTGCGGGGATGGATACGCTCCACCGACTGATGGGCATGAAAGGCGATGCGCAGCTTGCCGCGCTTGTCCCTGAACAAGGTATGATGACCTACGCCAACAAGCTCCTTATAGCGGTGCAGAATTGGGTTGCCTGCGTACTTCTTCCACTCGCCCGTGAGCGAGTCCGCAGTGGCATAGCCTACGCCATAGTCCTGACTCTCGTAGCTGTTGGCCGAGTAGGTGAGGTAATACTTACCGTTGTGCTTCACCACATTAGGACCCTCATTCACTCTAGGCCAGATATTCTCCCAGTCGGCACTCACGCTGATACACTTCTTCAGAGTAGAGGGAATGGGCGTCACAAAGTCCTTATCGAGCTGCACCTGCCAGATGCAAAGACCATCATCAATGAGCACGCAGAACATCCACGCCGAGCCATCATCGTCGAAGAAGATGTGGGAGTCAATCGAGAATTTATCACCAATCACATCCTGCATCATCTGCCCGCCCTGCTGGCGGAAAGGACCCAGAGGGGAGTCGGCGGTGGCTACATACAAACGCTCGTTGGCAGAGTAATACATATAATATTTGTCGCCCAGGTGATACACCTCGGGAGCCCAGAACCAGCGGGTCTGGGTGGTGTTGGACTTATGGAGCGCGATGCCCTCATACTTCCACTTTTTGAGATTGCGTGAGCTATATACCTCAATTCCCTCATCGGCGTGCGTACCATAGGCATAATATACGCCATCCTCCAGCAGCACATAGGGGTCAGCGAAAGGCACCTGACTAATCTGCGCCGATGCCAGCTGCGCCAATGCAACAAGGACAAGAGTCAGTAGGTTTTTCATAATCAAAAATTTTATTTCTCCTCTGGTTTCTTGTGGATGCACAAACCTGCAATAAGACCTATGAGCATACCTATGCCCGCGCCAAACTGCATCTTGCCCAGGAACATTCCCACGATAGCTCCCACACCTAAACCGATGACCATACCTAACGACATATAGGTCTTGACCTCCACCACCTCGGTGTGCTGCTTCGCCTCCTCCATAAGGATTTCGTCCTCGCTCTTCTTGGGTGTGTCGTCGCCCTCGAAAGCGCTCTCGTCGATAAATGGATTCTTATTCTTCATCTCTCATGCGGGATTATGGTCTTAGACCGCTACCACCTTGCAGTGTGATGGTCTCGCCCGTAACATACTCGGCATCTTCAGAAGCAAGGAACACGCATACACGACCGATATCGCCCTTAGGGTCGGCAAAGTGACCCAAAGGAATACCCTGAATAGTCTTCTCGTAGAGTTCGGGGAAGTTCTCACGCCACTGCTGCAAGCTCTCGGTCATGGCCAGAGGACATATAACATTCACTCTCACACCATCGGGACCCCACTCGGCTGCTGCCACACGCGACATACCTCGAATACCCTCCTTGGCTGCTGCATACGACGCCTGACCGAGCTTACCAAACAAGCCCGCACCCGAAGCGAAGTTAATAACCGAGCCTCGCGAAGCCTTCAGATATGGGAAGCACTCGCGCATATAGAAGAATGCCGCATACAGACCCGAATATATGGCAAGGTCGAAATCCTCCTTCGTATGCTCGACAAGCGGCATGCCCGACTTCGACACCTGGGCATTGTTTACCAATGTGTTGAGTTTGCCAAACTTTTCGATAGTCTTCTCAACAACCATTTTTATAGCCTCCTCGTCGGCTCCGTCGGCAACCAAAGGCAACACCTCGATACCATATTTTTCCTCAAGTTTTTGCTTCGCTTCCAAAAGACGTGACTCTGTACGACCTGTAAGAACGAGGTTTGAACCCTCCTCGGCAAATGCCTCGGCCAAACCAAATCCGATACCCTTACCGCCACCTGTAATCAAGGTAACATTTCCATTTAAGCGTTTCATAATTATTCCGTTTTAGTTATTATCTACACTCTAGTTTTAACACCACTATATGCAAAATTAGTGAATTTACAGCATAAATTATCATCTTTACACAAAATTATGCAACGACAAAACAATTATCTCACGAAAAACGTTACTAATCATAATTTACAAATAGAATCTCCTATGATAAGGAAACTCATTTTTTCGTATCTTTGCAGTGAAATAACAAAATAAAATAAGATGAAAACAACCATTACGAACACAATCAAATATATCGGCGTGGACGACCTCGACCTCGACCTATTCGAGAGCCAATACATCATTCCCAACGGAATATCCTATAATTCATACCTTATACTCGATGATAAAGTAGCCATAATGGATACTGTGGATTTTCGCAAATGTGAGGAGTGGATGGTAAATCTTAAGAACGAGCTCAATAGTAGAGTCCCCGATTATTTGGTGGTACAGCATCTTGAGCCCGACCACGCAGGATGTATTGCCGAAATCTTAAAACTCTACCCTACTGTAAAAATTGTGGCTTCAGCTCGTGCTTGCAAAATGCTACCTCAATTTTTCGAAGGTATTGACTTCAGCCAAAACACCATTGAGATTAAGGAGGGTGACACTCTTTGCCTAGGTAGTCACACTCTGCAATTCTTCATGGCTCCAATGGTGCATTGGCCCGAGGTGATGGTGACTTACGACCAACAGGATAAAGTCATCTTCTCGGCAGATGGATTTGGCAAATTCGGTGCGCTGAGCCACGATGAAGATTGGGCATGTGAGGCTCGCCGCTACTACTTTAACATCTGCGGTAAATATGGTACTGCAGTGCAGACCTTATTGAAAAAACTATCAACCTTGGACATTGCATATATCTGCCCTTTACATGGTCCTATACTGGGCGAGAACCTGGGTTACTACATTTCTCTTTACGACACATGGAGCCGCTACGATGTTGAGACCGAAGGAATTTTCATTGCCTACGCCTCAATTCACGGAGGTACAGCAGCTGTAGCTCATCGCCTAAAAGAGATTCTCATCGAGAAAGGAGCGCCAAAGGTATCAATTACCGACCTAAGTCGTGACGACATGGCCGAAGCCATAGAGGATGCATTCCGCATGGATAGACTTGTGGTGGCTGCAGCATCTTACGATGCCGATGTATTTCCACCCATGCACGACTTCCTGCACCACCTTCAACTCAAATTATACCAGAACCGACGAGTAGGCATAATCGAAAATGGCTCATGGGCTCCATCGGCCGCACGTGTGATGCGTGGCATGCTGGAGCAGATGAAGGAGATTGAAATCGTAGAGCCTATGATAACCATACAATCCCGCATGAAACAGAGCGACATCCCTCAATTAGAAGCTTTAGCCGATGCGCTACTTAAGCAATAGATAGAAGAACAAGAATAATGGCTGTCCAACAATAAAGTTGTGACAGCCATTATTAATTAAGTAATATGATATTACTCCTTTATATCACCCACCGCAATCTGATACTCATGCCATAGGCTCTCGATATCATACTCCTGGCCGAGGATAGACTTGATTGCTCCGTCGAATGACCAGGGCACCACATGCAACGTACTTTGATTAAACTTACGCAGGAAATCAGCATCGTAGTTATCTCGTATCCATACAAAGAAGTATCCCGCGTGACGGTAACCGTTCATATAGTGACCTCCCTTTGGACGATCCTTCTCACCATAGAAGCCACCATTTGCTACACGTACAGCATCTGCCATGCCTTCAATGAACGCCCAAAAAGTACGATTTGTACCATATGATCCGATTCCCTGAGGCTCAAGCTGATAGGCGTGTGTGAGCTCGTGTAAAAGGACACCTCGCGTTTCGAACATAACCTTATCGTCGCCCTTGCCACGATATGAACTCTCGATATGGCGTGTGCTGTAAAAGATATGTACGCGACCTCTGCCACCACCTTTTGCCGACACACCCTCTTTATCTTCAAGCGTATAGTAAATTGACTTTACAGGCATAATACTATCCTTAGGCGAAAAATAGAGTGTGGCTAACACCTCACGTGCACACGATGATATATACTCCTGAGGATTAGGTATCAAACGGTTGTAGATTTGCGAGCCTTCGGTGTGGGTTGCTTTATCGTGAAAGCGTACGTTACCCACATCGTACTTACGCCATTTATTGGTATTCAAAGGTTTAACCTTTATCTCCTTTTTTGTCTGTGCCACAACAGACGTAATTACAGAGGAGAATCCTCCCACACAAAGTGCTGCAAGCAGCAGCATACACAATCGCTTCATAGTCAAAAAGTTTATTTGTTTTTCTTAAAAGTTTTCTTCACATAAGATTTGCCAACACCCTGTTTCCCATCACGTCGTATCGCACGAGTCTTATGTTCTTCGCGGAAGAAATAGGATTTCTGTCGTCGCTTGTCATCCTGCGAGCGTGCCACATAGACCTTCTCGCCCGTATAAGGATTTTCCCCTGTATAGAACATGACCGATGAGAGGGTCATTGGCGTTGGCGTTAAATCCTGCACCTGCTCCAGGTCGAAGTGCAGACGCCCCAGCACTCGCTCCGAGAGAGCCTTCATATCACACTCTCTGCAACCTGGATGCGACGAGATGAAATATGGAATAAGCTGATAGCGCAGACCTTCCTGCTCACAAATCGACTTGAAGTCGTTGTTGAGCTTCTCAAAGAGCTTGAACGACGGCTTGCGCATAAAGTTCAGCACGTGATCCTCGGTATGTTCTGGTGCAACCTTCAATCTGCCCGACGTGTGATGTTTCACCACCGTATGCAGATAGGGTGAGTCATCAAACAAGTCGTAGCGTATGCCACTGCCGATAAATGCCTTTTTAATACCCTTCACAGCCCTTATCTTCTCATACAGTGCCAACAGCGGACGGTGGTCATTATTGAGATTTGGACATATCTTGGGATGCAAGCACGATGGGCGGCGACACTTGCGACACGCCTCCTTGTTCTTGCCACTCATAAGGTACATATTAGCCGATGGTGCTCCTACATCCGACAGGTAGCCCTTGAAGTCGGGCATCATTGCAACCTTCTCTACTTCGGCCAGGATGGAACGCTCACTGCGTGAGTTGATGAACTTACCCTGATGTGCCGATATGGTGCAGAATGCACAGCCTCCGAAACAACCTCGATGAATATTTATAGAGTGCTTAATCATTTCCCACGCAGGAATGTCACCCTTGCCTCGATAGCGAGGATGTGGTGCACGCTCGTATGGCAAATCAAACGAGTGGTCAAGCTCCTCGGTCGAAAGGGTGGTGTTGGGCGGTGTGACCACAACATATTTATCGCCCACCTGCTCTACGAGCGTTGTTGTAGGCTCCATCACATTACTCAACAACTCCTCCTCGACGAAGTTCTCGCCAAAGGCTTGCTTGCTCTGCTGACACTCCTCGAAGGAGTGCAGAAACTTGGTTGTAGCGGGGTCAAGTCGCTCAACATAGCCGCTATCGGCAATGAACGCCACCTGATTAATCTTGCGCAGAAGCTTGGCGTTATAGCCGTTTCGCATAGCCTTCGCCACCTGCTGCACGACCCTTTCGCCCATGCCGTAAATCAACAGGTCGGCACCACTCTCAATGAGCATCGATGGCTTTAGCTTGTCGCTCCAATAGTCGTAATGAGTAAGACGACGTAGCGAAGCTTCAATACCCCCCACAACAACGGGAACGTGAGGATAGAGTCGTTTTAATATCTGACAATATACCGTAGCAGCATAATCGGGACGGAAACCAGACTTACCTCCTGCAGTATAGGCATCATTACTGCGTAGGCGGATGTTTGCCGTGTAGTGGTTCACCATCGAGTCCATTGCACCCGCCGACACACCGAAGAATAATCGCGGTGCTCCCAGTTTGGTGAAATCACGCAGGTCGTCACGCCAATTGGGCTGTGGCACAATGGCAACACGATACCCTTCAGCCTCCAACAGCCTACCTATCACAGCGGCACCGAAAGCTGGATGGTCAATATAGGCATCACCCGTGAAGAGGATCACATCGATGTAATCCCATCCCAAAGCTCTGACCTCCTTTATTGTTGTAGGTAGAAACATATCCTAACGTAAATTAATACTCTGCCGCCTCCTCAAGATTTCTTGATGCTACGTATGTATCCCACTTGGCAATCACAGCCTTCATATCCTCGGGCAGTTCGCTCTCGAAATAGACATCCTTACCTGTTGTAGGATGAACAAATCCCAAAGAACGCGCATGCAATGCCTGACGAGGCAGCAAGGTGAAACAATTATCAATAAACTGCTTATATTTCGAGAATGTAGTACCCTTCAAGATGCGATCACCGCCATAACGCGGATCATTAAATAGTGGATGCCCCTGCCATGACATATGAACACGAATTTGATGTGTACGACCCGTCTCCAAACGGCACTCAACCAACGTAACATACCCATAGCGTTTCAACACCCTGTAATGCGTAACTGCATGCTTTCCGTCGCTACCATCTGCAAAGACATACATCTGCAACCTATCTTTGGGGCTGCGACCGATATTGCCTATAATTGTACCCTCGTCATCGGGCAAGTTACCCCACACCAACGCTACATAGCGACGATGGATTGTGTGGTCGAAGAACTGCTTGGCCAAACGAGCATGAGTGCGTTCATTCTTGGCAACGACCAGCAGACCTGATGTATCTTTATCGATACGATGTACCAATCCAGCACGCATATCACCATCCTGAAACAGAGGCAAATCCTTCAAATGAAAAGTCAAGGCATTCACTAATGTGCCATGATAATTTCCACAACCAGGATGGACAACCATGCCTGCATCCTTATCAACGATGAGCAAATCATCGTCCTCATAGACTATCTTGATTGGAATATCCTCAGGTATAATCTCCAATTCTCGCTTGGGATAGGGCATCACCAGCGTAATATGATCCATTGGCTTAACCTTGTAACTCGACTTAGCAGGTACTCCATTAACCAATATATTGCCACTATCGGCTGCGGTCTGTATGCGGTTACGAGAACAATGCTCCATCCTATCAACCAAAAACTTATCAAGGCGCAACATCTTTTGCCCCTTATCCACCGTGATGGCAAAATGCTCATACATCTCGTCAGAGCCCTCTACCTCTTGCAGTTCATCCTCCTGCAAATCTATATCTTTTTCTATATACTCTTGCATAAGCTCTTTCTACTGGAAAAATTCATCTTCCTCTGTTTCAACCACATTTGCAGTCTGATTATCACTTTGTTGAAAAGATTTCAGTTCCTGCTCCTCGATTTGCACCTGTTCCAATGAATCGCGCTTTGCCTCCTCAGCCTCCAGGCGCGCCTCCTCCAATTCACTTGCAGCTTTATCGGATGCAGCACTACTCTTCTCAACAACCTCGGCATCAAGCGTAAGCCACAACTCGACCGATGTACCCAATCTGGTAGTAGAGTTATGTACCAACGACTGACGATAGACGCGTGCGTTCTTCTGATTCAAAAGATTTATACCCTCATCAAAATTCACCTTGCCAATATTAAGCCCATGCTCCCACAGACGACTCTTGGCAGCCTGCAAACTCTGACCGATAGCCTTAGGTACAATGGTAGTATTATTTTCGGGTTGAACACCCACCTTGAGAATCACGCCCGAGCCCATCTCTATCTCGACATTGCTCTTATCGGTAATTTGCTGAGCACCCACATACTCGCCCAACACATAATTTGTTGCAATATCCTCCTCATAAACAAGTTTCTCAATACCCAAGCCTGCTACTTCAAGCATATTCTTGGCCTGACGCAACGAACGGCCTGCGACATATGGAACCTTAACCATCTTCTCCTTGAAAGAATTGATGGTGACATACACTTTTCTACCTGCCTTAACTTCAACACCGCCCTTAGGAAGCTGGTCCAGAACCACTCCTCCCTCGTAAGCCGGAACAAAGAGTGAATCATTGATAATGATTTCCAATTTCGACGTCTTAGCTATCTGTTGAGCCTCGGCAATCTTCACACCCATAAAATCGGGCACCGTACGATGAGTTCCATGACGAGTGATTATATGCATCATAATGCTCGACAGCAAGATTACACCCACAAGCGATATGCAAATCAGCACTGCGTGATAAGCTACGGGGGCAGTCTTCAAGCGACTCCACCACTTCTTAATGCCACTCGCCTTTGATTTACGACGAACTTCTCGTTTTACTCTATTCTCCATTCTATTTAATGTTGTTTATTTCGTTATAATGTGTATCTCGCTCCACAGCGCGGAACCCTGCACGCTCCACCATCTGAAGCATTTGCTCAACACTCATCTTGGGGCGTTGATCCTCAGCTCCAGCCATAGAATATATCTTGGTCGAATCATCAATAGTGCCGTCGATATCATCAGCACCAAACTTCAAAGCCATCTCGGTAGTCTGCTTGCCATACATAACCCAATATGCCTTGATATGAGGCACATTATCCAAAATAAGCCTACTCATGGCAAGCGTACGCAAATCGTCGATTATTGGCACCTCGCCTATCTCGGACATCGAATTACCAAAGTTACGATACTTAAGCGGGATAAAGGCATTAAACCCTTCTGTTGCATCCTGCAATTCGCGTAAACGCATGAGATGGTCAATGCGGTGCTCCAGATTTTCGATATGACCGTAGAGCATAGTAGCATTGGTCTTAATGCCCAGTTCATGCGCTGCACGATGCACCTCAAACCACTCCTTGGTAGAACCTTTGTCGGGGCAAATATTTTCTCTTATCTTCTCATCAAAAATCTCAGCTCCACCACCAGGTATAGCATCCATGCCAGCATCTATCAAACGATGCAGACCCTCTTTCACCGACAGCCCGGCACGATGAATCATATAGGAAAGTTCAATAGCAGTATAGGCCTTGACTGAAACTTCGGGCAAAATCTCCTTCACATTGCGAATCAACGAACAGTAGTAATCGAGAGAATGCTCGGGATGAACACCTCCCACTATATGCACCTCGGTAACACCACTGCCGACATAGCGTCTAACCTGCTCCTGCATCTGCTCCATACTCCATTCCCACGCCTCAGCACTGCCTCGGGGACGACGGAACGAGCAAAACTTACAATTAAAGACGCACACATTTGTTGGCTCAAGGTGGAAATTGCGATTGTAGAACACCTTATCACCACTTATCTTACGCTTACGATCAGTAGCCAACTCCGCCAAACGCCACAAAGGCGCTTCCTGCCACAGAATTAGAGCATCCTGAGCTGAAAGTCTCTCGCCTGCTACTACGCAGGCCGCTATTTCTTGCCACGTTCTCATTATTTTGGAGCTTTACGATATAGATAGACTGCAATAATGGCAAATATTATATTAGGCATCCACACCGCCAACCACACTGGCAACGCACCACTCTTGGCAAACTCCTCGAATACTCGATTAAACATGATATATGAGAAACAGAGTGTAATACCTATTCCGATATGCAAACCAGTACCGCCTCTGACCTTACGTGACGACAACGACACTCCAATAAGAGTAAGTATGAAAGTTGCCATAGGATATGAAAATCGCGTATGTTGTGCCACTTCGATGACATTGATCGAATCTGAACCCTTTTGGCGTTGCTGGCGCAGGAAGTCATTCAGTTCACCAATCTTCATTGTCTTAACAGTCTCTGCCACGCGCCCAAGTTCACGAACGTCGAGGTTTACGACAGTATCAAGGTCGCGCAACTGAGTGAACGTCTCTTTTCCACTATCATCAATAGTGCGAATAATATAACGCTGGGCCTTCCAGCGCTTTTCTTCGGGGATAATTGTTATACCAGATGCTTCCAGCGTCTGCTTTATCTCAGTTCCTTCGTAGCGCTCGAGAGTAAAATACTCGGCCGAATTGTCGTTATCAAAGCCGCGCACATAGACATACTCTCCTGGAGCAATCTGTCGATAGATGTGACGATCGTACTGCTCATTTTTATACTTTCGGAAGTATGCACGCTTGAAATTAACACAATTCACCTGCGAAGGCGGAATAATCCACAAATTCAACGAAAGCGAAAGCATCATGATAGCAAAAGCACCCAAGAAATAGGGCCACATCAATCGCCTAAAGCTAACACCGCCCGACAAGATTGCAATAATCTCGGTTTGGTATGCCATCTTCGAGGTGAAGAATATGACGGAGATAAATGTAAACAAGCCACTAAATTGAGTGATAAACTCTGGAATATAATTTAGATAGTAATCAAAGATAATGGCCGACCAAGGAGCGTGCGACTCGGTAAAGCTATCCACTCGCTCAGCATAGTCGAATACCACCAAAATGACAGTAATCAACGCTATCGAGAATAGATAGGTGCCAAGAAATTTACGCAATATATAGCCGTCGATAATCTTGTATCCGGGAAATGATATTTTCATCTTCGCTTTCATACTCTTATAATCTTCTGCCAAGTTTTTCAACCATCACACTCTTCCACTGTGCATAATCGCCAGCAATGATATGCTTACGTGCCTCACCCACCAACCACAAGTAGAACGCAACATTATGCAGTGATGCAATCTGCGCTGCCATCATCTCCTTGCAAACCACAAGGTGATGAACATAAGCCTTGGTATATTGTTTATCTACAAACGCAACACCATTGGGGTCAAGTGGCGAAAAGTCATTTTCCCACTTTTTATTGCGCAGATTAATCGTTCCTTCCGAGGTAAATATCTGACCATTGCGGCCATTGCGTGTAGGCATCACACAATCAAACATATCAACACCTCGGTCTATAGCCTCCAAAATATTAATTGGAGTACCCACACCCATCAAATATCGGGGTTTATTCTCAGGCAAAACAGCATTCACAACCTCAATCATCGAGTACATCACATCGGTAGGTTCTCCCACTGCCAAACCTCCAATAGCATAACCATCGGCATCGTACTTTTGAACATTCTCGGCTGCCTGAGCTCGCAAATCAGGATATGAACAACCTTGAACGATAGGGAACAGCGACTGATAGTGACCATACTTAGGCTGGGTCTGATGATAACGGTTGAAGCAACGCTCCAACCAACGCTCGGTCAAAGCCAACGACTTGGCAGCATAATCACGCGGTGCATCACCTGGAGGACACTCGTCAAATGCCATCATAATATCGGCGCCAATGGTACGCTCGGTATCAATCACACTCTCGGGGGTGAACAGATGCTTCGAGCCATCGATATGAGAGCGAAAGTGACACCCCTCCTCTTTAAGCTTTCTGCATCCAGAGAGCGAAAAGACCTGAAAGCCTCCGCTATCGGTAAGCATAGGGCCATCCCAAGTAGAAAACTTATGCACACCTCCAGCTTGCTCGATTATATCCATTCCAGGACGAAGATAGAGATGATAGGTATTTGCCAAGATAATCTGAGCATGAGCCTCAGACTTCAAATCACGATGAAAAATACCCTTCATCGCAGCAGCGGTTCCCACAGGCATAAAGATGGGGGTTTGGATTACACCATGGTCGGTTGTAATCTCTCCTGCACGAGCCTTCGACCCAGGAGCGTTATGTTGTAATGTGAATTTCATATCCTACTTTTTACATGTACCAAAACACATCGGCACATAATTCGGACAAAGTTACGATTTTTTCTATGAAAAAACCATCTTTAACCCCGAAATATATCCATCCGCAGTAATTATCGCCCATACTGCTTCGTTTTCATGCACAATTAGCAGTAAAATGTTAATATCTTTTTCGGTTTCGCTATGCCATTTATTGCGAAAAGAGTATCTTTGCATAATTTTGATTAAAAAATTGCAGACACTACTATAATGACACAACTTTTCGACCATATCATCAGCCACTATGGCTGGCAAGGATTGGCTCTTGGCGGAGTTATCATAATTCTTTTGTGCGTTCAACTCTACTACCACGTAATCATCTATGGACGCATAAATTCCTACCGCAATTCCCGACGCAAAAAAAAGCTTGAGCAAGAGCCTCCAATCTCAATTGTAATACCCATCTTTTCAGAAGATTATGCTTACTTGGAAGACCGTCTGCCATATATTTTTGCACAACAATATGGAGCCACATTTGAGGTTGTAATTGTATATGTCGGCAATGACTCTGACTTCTATGAAGAACTCATGAGATTGCGCCTATCACATCCCAATCTCACTATCACAAAATTTGACTTCAACCCACGATTCCCGATATCGACTAAACAGGCCATTAATTTGGGTATAAAATCGGCGCACAATGAACACATAATCATCACAACGCCCAACTCAAAACCAGCATCAGAACACTGGTTGGCGATGATGGGAAAGGCGTTCATGCGAGGCGACATTACAATAGGATATTCCGGCATTGAGCAGAGCAAGGGCTTAGGCAACTATTTGATAAGAATGTCAAACCTGCAACTCTCGCTATACTGGCTTGCACAAGCAGTTAATCGCAACACATACAGAGGAATACGCCACAATATAGGATTTACAAAAACCCTTTATTTTGGTGCAAAAGGATTTACTCATTTGAGCATGAACATTGGCGAAGATGACCTCTTCATTCAACGTATCGCCAAGCGTAACAACGTAAGCGTTGTGTTGATTCCTAAAGGCGCTACCATAGAGCATCCTTGGGGAGGTGTAAGTTGGTGGTTAGGACGCTTGCGTCACTATGGACAGACATGGCGCTTCTACCCAGATTGGATACATTCATCTATTCAATGGGATTTAGGCAGTCAAACCCTGTTATTCATTACAGCTTTAACTGCATTAATATTCATGCCATTAGAGTTCAAGATTGCAACCATAATCCTACTTTTAATACGTTATCTCGTTGTCACCCTGCGCATACGTTCAATTGCCAATCGTGTAGGCGAGAGAAACGTTGCATTAAAGTACTTTATCTTCGACCTTATTAACCCAATTTTAATGGCGTGCCTGAGCATAATCATGCTCCGCAAGGACTTAACCGCATGGAAATAGCCGATTACATAATAGCCGATGACAAACAGCTGGTTCAGCTTGCATTAGAGGGCGATGACATCGCCTTCGAATACCTGTTTAACCGCTATAGCGAAGCTATTCGTCGATTATTATTACATCGTTCAACATCATTGGAAGATACCGAAGACCTACTGCAAGAGACTTTTATTAAGGTTTATATCAACCTGCAACGCTATTCTGACAATTACACCTTTGGGCAATGGATTTACACCATCGCTCGAAATACCCACATCGACTTCGAACGACGTCGTCAGAACGACCTTTCGATTGATGAAAAATTTTCAATTCCCATAGCAAGCAGCCCTTCACCCGAAGATAACCTTATAAATATCCAGCAACGCAGCCAAATTGAAAACTACATCAACTGCCTTCCGCAGCAATATCAACAACTGTTTTCGATGCGTTTTCTAGAGGATTATTCCTATGAGGAGATTGCCGAAAAGCTAAACCTTCCTATGGGAACTGTAAAGACCCAGATTCATCGTGCTCGCGAGCGAATGTGCCTTTTAATTCGTCGCGACGAGAAATAATCATCTCTATACATATTTATGCATCTTTATGCACCCAGCATCAAACCTCCACACCTACAAGGTGGTTTGAAGATATATATTAATATATATCATTCAATATTTAGACCAGCACAATCTTCACAAGTAGGTTTTTTGACTGCAAAAAAATGCCTTTTTATTGTATAAATTCTATTATTTGAATATATTTGCATCCGGTTAGGTTAGATATATTCATGCATTGGTAGCTCCAATGAGTTTCCTCAATTTGAGAAACCCCATGGTTTATTGCGTCTATCGTCAAGCATGTCTCTATCAACAAAAAAATTGTAACTTTAAATATTAACTTTATGAAAAACATCACAAGACTCTGTCTTATGACGCTGGGGGTTATATTGTGTACCTCTATGTTGTCATTTGCACAGCAGAAAGCGTCGCTGGCGGGTAAAGTTTTATCTGCCGACACAAAGCACGCAGTGGCCTATGCTCTTGTTCACTTTCCCGAAACAGGATTGCAGGCTGTGACTAATGCTGAGGGAGATTTTCAGATTAAGAAGATTACCGCTGGTGAGCATAAAATCCAAATCTCATTCCTCGGTTTTGAAAATTTAGAACAAACTATCACCTTGAAGGATGGCGAGAACTCTATTACATTTGAGATGACTCCAGCCAACTTTAAAGTTGAGGATGTTGTAGTAACGGCTAAAGCTAGTAAGGCAGGAGCCGCTACGGCATCAACCATCTCGCGTACAGCAATGGATCACATCCAATCCTCATCACTCGCCGATGTAATGAGTCTATTGCCTGGAGCCTCGACACCTGATACTCGCACGCTTACTTTGAGTCAAGCCTCAAGTTTTGCTATACGTGGCGGTTCGAGCCTTGGTACAGCAATCATCATGGATGGATCGCCAATGTCTAACAACGCCAACCTTCAATCACTCGGTGCTGGCAAGATGCCTTTCGCAGCATCAGGCGCTCCAGGTGCAGCTGCTATGGCAACTCCAACCTCGGGTATTGATATGCGACAGATTTCTACTGACAACATAGAATCGGTAGAGGTAATTCGCGGTATCGCATCTGTTGAATACGGCGATATTACATCAGGAGCAGTAATCGTAAATTCAAAGGCTGGACGTTCACCTCTGAATGTGAAGCTGACGATGAATCCAAACCTCTATCAGGTTTCGGCCAATCACGGAGTGCACCTGGGAACTGCAGGCAGCAAAGCTGGTGCTATGAATTATAGTGCCGACTACTCGTATTCGCAATACAAACCAACCGAGGGCTATTCGCACTATGAGCGTACGAATGCACAGGTGGGTTACACCAACAATATAGGCAAGTGGTACACCAACTCAACACTTTCAATGGGTATCTACCGCGACAAGGCAAAGCCTACGCCAGGTGATGAAAACGACCACCGCTACGCTTTGCAGAAGGAGAACCGCGTACGTTTGAACACCAAGGGTACGCTCTCATTCAACAAGGGTTGGTTTAACAACATCAAGTATGCGGCGTCATTCACTTACACTGACAAGGACAGCTACTTTGAAGACGAGGCGTTAAATGCCGAGGCTTCGTTCTCTACATCAAAAACCAACGGAACCATTACAACAAGTGCTCCAGGTGGACAGGTTAAATTGGACGATGGTACAATTATAACAAATCCTGACGGAGAGTATGCCTTGCGCACACCTAACACCTACATGTACGATTACAGCATTCGAGGCAAGGAGTTGAACACCTATGCTCAGATTATTGCCAACTTTGCCGGTTCTGCAGGTAGTACTTCACACTATATCAAACTTGGAGCCGACTTCCGCAACGAAGGCAACGTGGGCGAGGGAAAGATTTTTGGTGGCACACCTATGCGTACTGCTTCGGACAATTTATCGTCACAGCGTGAGCGCTCTTATGACGACATTCCATTCATGAACACATTGGGACTCTTCGCCGAGGAGTCATTCAACTGGCGTATGGGTAACCGCAACCTTAATATCGTTGCGGGTGTGCGTTACGATAAAATTTTCGGGTTCGATGATGTCCTCGCGCCTCGTGTAAACATCTCTTTTGATATTATTCCTGAGCACTTCTCAATACGAGGAGGTTATGGTATCACAGCCAAGACACCTACACTCGAGATGTTGAACCCTCAGGAGGCTTATTTCGACCTTTTGAACTTCAACAACACAACTTCAAGCAAAGCTACTGATGCTCAGAAGTTCCAAGTTGTAACAACTCACGCCTTCGACACTAAGAACAGCGACCTGAAGATGGCTACAACTCAGAAGTATGAGTTGGGTGTTGATTTCAAGATTGGTCAGGTGACTGGTCAGGTGACTGCCTTCAACGACAGCAGCGACAACGGCTATATGTACAGCACCACTGTGGATTCATTCCAAAGCGTAGATATGGTGACTTACGACGCCGTGTCATACCCTGCCGACGGTTCATTGCCTACACTTAAGGAGAAGTCTCGCAAGAAGGCTTTGCTCTCTTACGTTAAGCCAACCAACAACGCTTCTTACGAGACTCGTGGTCTTGAAGCATCTATCGACTTCGGTCGTATTGACGCTATCCGCACTCGTTTCATCTTGGATGGTGTGTGGAGCCGTACCGAGAGCTGGAACAATGGCTACTCATTCAAGCGTGCTAACTCAGGTAACTACTACAACCACATGGGTGTATTCGATAGCCGCATCAGCTCATTCTACGAGAGCCTATCAACCAACTTGAAGGCTGTACACAACATTCCAAGCATCGGCTTTGTAATCTCGGCTACTGCCAACGTAATTTGGAGAGAGAGCTCATGGATGAAGTATGAGAATGACGAGGCTCCAGCTTACTACATCTCAGTTGAGAATGGTAACATGTACCCTGTTTTCGATGAAATGAGCGAAATGGATGAGTTCAAGGTTCTTGACGTTACAAAGGACCTCGACCAGCGTCGTAACACTCGCGACAGCTACATGTCACCTGTATTGTGTATGAATATAAACGTAACAAAGGAGATTAAGGATTTCTTGCGCATCTCGTTCTATGCGAACAATGCTTTCCGTAGCACTCCTTTGTGGGAGAGCACAAAGACGCCAGGCTCGTTTACACGCCGTAACGACCGTGCTTTCTTCTTTGGCTTATCGCTCAATGCTACAATTAAATAACAAACAAGTAAGAAGAGTATGAAAAGATATATTTATTACATAGCAACTTTCACCGCAATGTTATTTGCTACATCGTGCGCCGAGATGATGAACGAGGCTCGCGAAGCAGAGGTTGTAGAGCTCATTGATGTTGCTTATAAGATTAACATCCGCGAGTTGACAACATCTGAGGGTGATAAGGTTGCAGCACCAGCAGATTGGTATCAGAATCTCGAAGTAACATTTGTAAACTTCGCCGAGCAGATTGAAACCAAAGCTAAAGTTAACGCCGATGGTATAGCCCAAGCAAATGTTATCCCAGGCATCTATAATATCGTTGTACGCAGCATCCTGCCATCAGAGGAGGGTATCAACTATATCCTCAACGGCTTGGCCCAAAACACTCCACTCACAAAGAATATATCAGTTGAGGAGGCTGCTGAGTCAACTTCCGAGGTATTGATTACCCCTATCATCAAGGACTCACCTCTTGTATTTAAGGAGTTGTTCTATGCCGGTTCCGAGGGTTGGTACTTCCGTGACCAATTCTATGAGGTTTACAACAACACCAATAAGGTAATTTACCTCGACCATTTGTGCTTTGCTAACTTGGTTCCTGAGTTTCCTACTCCAACTCTTCCAGAGTGGCCAGCTGTTGATGGCGTAGACAATTATGCATATGCCGTTACTGTATGGCAGATTAAGGGTGATGGCGACGACTATCCTTTGGCTCCAGGCGAGTCAATCGTATTTGCACAGGAGGCTGCCAACCACATTGAGATTTCAGGTGGCACTTCGATTGTAAACTCTACTACAAGCGTAGATTTCGAGTGCTGGACAGGTAATCAGCAGCGCATTAATGCCGAGATTCCCGACGTGCCCTACGTATTCTGGTCAGGCTATATCAACAAGATGATGTGGATGGTAACAGTTGATGGTCCTGCTATGGCGCTCTATCAGCCTGGTAAGAATTTGGAGTTCGGCTCAGACTATTGGCAAGAGGGTGTAACAACATCGGCTCAGGTAGGTTCATCAGGTCAGCAGTATGCACGTATTCCTATTGAGGATATTTTGGATGCTGCGGAGTGTATTCCTACATCTAACGACTTGAACATGAAGCGTATCCCTGGTGTATTGGACTCAGGTGCGGCATCAGTTGATGGTTTCTATAACGGCAAGAGCGTAGCTCGTAAGATTGACAGCTACCGCGAGGATGGCTCTCCAATTTTCCAAGATACCAACAACTCAACTGCCGACTTCGAAGTATGCAGCGACCCAACAATTCGTCGTTACAACGTAGGTCGTCCAGCATGGGGAGGCAAAGTTTCAGAGTAGTTTAACCGAAAATGAGACATGATTATGAAAAGCATAAATAAATATACATTTTTCGCTCTTGCTCTGACATTTATCTCAACCGCAGCGTTGGCACAGCAAGAGGAGAGCTCACTGCAAAGCATCGAGCGCAAGAAGATGGAGAGTCTATGGTTCTCGAACAGCGACAACGCTGCAGGTGCGCAGCTCGACAACATGAGCTATTACAGCCAATTAGGCATTAATTACAACCAAACAAAGGGTGACTTTAAGCGTACCCAACTCGGTGATAACAACAACGGCTACGGCTTCTCAACCGATGGAGGTGGCGTGATGGAGAACCTCAAGGGTATGTTCCTGTGGGGTTACTTCGACTACTCACGCGAGAAAGTACGCGATGCGTCGTTCAATGCATCACTTATCGACCCATTGCGTGGAACACCATTCTACATTGCCGACCAAAATCTGAGCAACTGGATTAACCAGAGCTACAAGCTCGGCATGAAGGGTGCAACGCCTATATTAGGCAACCATTGGATTGTCGGTCTGGGTTTGGATTATGAGAATGCACAAGGTGCAAAACAGATGGACCCTCGTCCTAATGTATTGATGTCGAAATTCACTGTGACACCTTCGTTGGTATTCAAGGCTAATAAGCATGCCATAGGTGCTAATTTCCAATATTTCTCACGCCGCGAAGATGGTCTGGCTGCGAATTCAGTATCTATCAACACCCAGCCTGTGTGGGAGGTTGTAGCTCCAGGCTTCTACGATGCTGGCGAGATTGGTGGTGGCACGCTTTCAGGCTTGCGTGACTACAACGCAAACTCTTTGGGTGGTGGCTTGCAATACTCATTCGCTGGCGAGAGTTTTTCGTTGCTCCTCGCTGCAAAATATGCATTCGCTGTTGAGGATGTGAACAACAACTACACTCAGCCTAAAAAGATTGGTACAACAAAGGAGGACATTTGGGATCTCTCGGCAAACCTCAAGTGGCAGTTGGACAAGAACAACACCATGTTTGCTAAGGCACAATACTACGACCGTAGCATTGACGGCATTGAGTACGTTCAAGTATGGGACAACTCTCACGAGGTGGCTAAGTGGGTTATTCTCTCGAAAAATATTCGTTCAAATTTCTCTACCAAGCAGGTAAACTTTAACCTCGACTACATGAACTTAGATAGCGGCAATGCGTATCGCTGGTTGGCCGGTGTCAATATAAATTACGAAAAGTTGGCCGATGTGTATTACTTGCCTTTAAGCGAGCAACAGGTTGAGAATATCTACCTGGGAGCAAATCTGAAGAGAAACTTCACATTTGGCAAGAATATGATTCTGGCAGGTGTTAACGGAGGCTTGAAAAACAACCTCGGCGGTTCACGCAGTTACTCAGGAAATCATGCTGAATCGAAAATTTACACCGACATGGTATTGCGTGACTACCACTTCCTACTTAACAATGCTTACTCTGTGGGTGGTGAATTAAGTTACACACGCAAAGGTATCGTAGGCAATAACTCATCGCTCTTCGTATCGGCCACTATTGACCATACAAAAGCTACATCATGCCCTAAAGATTATAACTTTGGTGGCAGAACATACTTAATCGTTAAAGCAGGTTTAACCTTCTAAGAGATGAAGATTACAATAAAAAGCTTATTCTTAGCAACAATGCTGAGCCTTGCGACAATGGCGCAGGCTCAGCTCGTTGAGAAACCCTCGACCGAGAGCGCAACCTCGTTTGCTGTTATTATCGACAACACCTCACTTGAAAAGTGTCGTGCTGAAATTAATCTTTACAAACAGACAATCGAGTCTGAGGGTCTTCCAACTTTTATCATCGCTTCCGATTGGGAAACACCCGAACAGGTACGCGAGCAACTAATGAAGCTGTATAAGGAGCATAGACTTGAAGGATGTGTATTTATAGGCGATATCCCAATTCCTATGATACAGCGCGCTCAGCACCTAACAACAGCATTCAAGATGGATGAGCGCAAACACCCCATCGAAGAGTGTTCTGTTCCTTCAGATCGCTATTACGACGATTTCGACTTGGTATTCGACCGCATGGAGGAGCATCCTGCACAAGGTCTGATGCACTTCTTTGCAATGAACCCGCTGTCGCCTCAATATATCGAGTGCGATATATACTCGGCCCGCATCAAGCCTCAAGGCAGCAATGGCGACCCATACAAGCAGATATCGGCTTACTTAAAAAAGGCTGTTGCTGAACATAAGTCGAATAACGAGTTTGACAAACTTGTATCATACACAGGTCACGGTTCACACTCGAACTCACTCGTTGCATGGCGTAGCGAACAACAAATTATAAACGAGCAGTTTGGCGACCGCTTCCAGCATCGCAACAATGCCCGCTTTATGCGCTACACTATGGAACCATACACCAAATATGACTGTATCAGAGAGTTGCGTCGTGACGATTTGGATTTCATGATTTACCACCAGCACGGTGATTACTTCCGCATGTATATTTCAGGAGATCCACAAACTGCCGACACTGACCAACACATTGAGCAGATGGAGTATCGCCTGCGTGAGTTGTATCGTCGCAGCCCAGCATCGGCAAATAAGATGGCCGAGCAGTGGGGATTAGACTCTGTTAAATGGCATTTGAACGCCAACGAGGTGGCCCTGATTGAAAAAGATTCAATCCTTGACCTTAAACAAGGCATCATTCTCGAGGAGATAAATGATATTCGTCCAAATGCACGCATGGTATTCTTCGATGCTTGCTTCAACGGCGACTTCCGTAACGACGACTTTATCGCTGGTAAATTCATCTTTGCAGAGGGCAAAACAGTAATCGGTTGGGCAAATAGCGTAAACGTATTGCAGGATAAGACATCATACGACTTAATGGGTTTGCTAGGCTACGGTGCACGCATTGGTGTATGGGCAAAGCATATTAACATCCTGGAGTCGCATATCCATGGAGACCCCACCATTGCATTCCATCATGCCGACGCCAAGAAGCATAATATCAATGGTATAGTGCATAATAACGACCCTAAATTCTGGATTGAGCAACTATCTCATGAGTTGCCCGATGTACAGTGTTTAGCCATGATTCGACTTTTGGAACTCAACTACGAAGGAACGTCGGAGCTTCTGCTACAAAAGTATATGCAATCACCTTATGCTGTGGTACGTGGTACAGCCATGCGCCTTTCAGAACGATTGGATGATGAGAACTACAAACGCATATTGATGAAGGCTTGGAGCGATGATTATGAATTCATACGTCGCATTGCCGTGACACGCATGGGACAGGTGGGTGACGATGACTTCATTCCTCTGCTTATTGAGTCATACATCAAGGACAACAACTCTATACGAGTGATGTTCCAGACTACATTCGCCTTGGCAAGTTTCGACCGCGACAAGGTAATAGCCGCTATCGACAAACGTTTCGAGAAGGCTCAATTCCATAATGCCGAGCGTTATAAGGAGGAGATACTTCGCTTTGTAGATACCAAGACTGCCGACAATGGCGAGCCATCGGCACTACGCAACTTCACCGACAAAGAGGAGAAGCGTTGGCGTCCATTCTACATCACGGCGCTGAAGAACCACCCATACCACCAATTCACTGACGAGTTCTGCAAGATTCTCGCTGACGAAACCGAGACCGAGAAGATTCGCGTGCTGATGGCCGAGGCATTGGCTTGGTTCAACATATCGGTAAACAAGGAGCAGATTGCCGCTACATGTAAACAATTATTGGATAAAGGTGGCATGTCGGAAGAACTCACACGCGAGGTGACACGAGCTTATTCGCGCTTAACATCAAAAAAGTAAGTAGTTATGAAGAAGATATTTTTAACCTTATTGCTCTCAGCAATTGTATTAGGCGCAGCAGCTACGGCAAAACCGGTGATTGTGAAACCTACACAAAAGCAGGCAACATCGTTTGCTATCGTCATTGACAGGCTAACGTTTGAGAACTGCCACCCCGAGGTGGAGGCATACCGTAAAGCCTTGGAGCGAGACGGCTTAGCCGTATATACACTCTCTGCCGATTGGTCATCGCCCGACCAGATTCGTGAGGAGTTGAAGAAGTTACATAAGAAGAACTTGAAGAAGATGCCTTTGGAAGGTGTTGTATTCATTGGCGATGTGCCATACGTAAGCGTGCAGAATGCACAACACATGACTACAGCCTTCAAGATGAACGAGGAGCGCTTCCCTATCGAGGAGACTGCCGTAACGTCAGACCGTTTTTACGACGATTTGAACCTTGAGTTTGAGTACATCAAACGTGACTCGGCAAACTCATTGCGTTATTATTATAAACTCAAAGAGAGTTCTGCTCAGCAACTAAACCCTACATTCTACTCAGGTCGTATAATCTACCCCGAGCAAATGGGCGGCAACAAATACGAAGCAATCAGTCGCTACCTTCGCAAGGTTGTGGCTGAGCGTCGCCGTAATGAGAAAATTGACCACGTAGTAACCTATGCTGGTGCGGCTTATAATTCTGATTGTTTAGTTGCGTGGATGGATGAGCGTATAGCCATCGATGAGATGTTCCCTCAACTCGCAACAAGCAACAATGTAGCGGCTCTGACACAGCTCAACTTCCGCATGAAAAATGCCAAAGAACAACTCTTTGACCAAATTCAGCGTCCCGAAGTTGATGTTATGCTCTTCAATGAACATGGTTCTCCCGACAAGCAACACTTGGATGGAGAAGAGCCTATTGAAGGTTTTGAGCGTCGTGCAAAGGCGTTGCGTGATGAGGTGTATTACTATCTACGCCGTGAGCAACGCAAGGAGAATGGCGATGTCGCAGGTGCAAAAGAGTATTTCAAGGAGAAGTATCGCTTGACCGACAAGTTCTTCGAGGAATTTGACAATCCTACCCAGAAGAATGATCCAAACAACGATGACTTGGTGCTGGAGGAGATAAACAAGTTACGTACAATGCCTCGCTTTGTTATGTTCAATGCTTGCTATAACGGCTCATTCCACCAAAATGGATATGTTGCCGGTAGCTATATATTTGGCCGAGGTCGCACAGTTGTAGCACAGGGTAATACTGTGAATGTATTGCAGGATCGTTGGACTTACGAAATGCTTGGTCTGCTTTCGAATGGCATTCGTGTGGGTCAGTACAACCGCATGATAGCAACACTGGAGGGACATATTATTGGTGACCCTGCGTTCCATTTCGCACCAAACGATGCTAATAGTCTAAAGCAGGAGATTGTAACACGAAACATAAACAACAACAAACGCAAGGTCGAGAATATCGCCTATTGGAATGCTCTTCTCGATGCCCCAAATGCCGATGTTCAGAGTTTGGCTCTACGAACACTTGCCGATGCGGATATGATGCCAGCTAACACATTGCTCGAGAAGTACCGCACATGCTGTTATGCCACAACGCGTATGGAGTGTTTAAAATTACTCTCTCGCTATGGTGGAGAATGTCCTGAGTTTGTAACAGCAGTCGGTGAGGCTCTGTATGACAGCTACGAACTTGTACGTCGCAATGCTGCTCGCTACGCAGCTATGATTGGCGATGAGTCACTCCTTGACGAGTGTGCTGACAGACTATTGAACCACCCAGAAGATAAGCGTGTGATATTTACACTCAACACCTTGTGGCAGGTGATGCCAGAAGCCAGTACAGAGAAGGTCGTAGAAGATGCTATCGCAAAATCGCAATACCCTATCAAGGGCTATTTTGATGATTTGCGCATGGGTATAGCGCGCATGCAGAAGATGAAGTCTTCGGATGTGAACGATGCCTTTAACAAGGAGTTAAAGCCAAGTAGTCGAATATCGGCTATTCGCGGCTTCCGCAACTCACCTTATCACGACCAGGTGGCTCAGATGGTAGCTCTGGTGGCTGACGAAAATGAGCCACAGGAGGTGCGTCTTGCAGCAGCCGAGGCTCTCGGTTGGTTCAACCTCTCATATCGCAAACAAGAGATTGTGGCTGGACTTGAGAATGTTGCAACAACCGACTCTGCCCTTAAAAAGGAGATTGAACAAACTTTAAATCGTTTAAAGTAATGTATTTCTAAATACAAAGCAAGAGAGGCTGTTCCGTTAGAACAGCCTCTCTTTTACTCGATGGGTACATCCCTATTATAATATCTCACCTGATGGAGTAATCCTTATATTAATCTCTCGTTCACCCTTCTCCAGCTCTATCAAATAATACTCGCCTGCACCCTCGACAATATTTGTGACATCGTCGATTTGCCACGAAGCATATTCACTCTCGGCTATAGCTTGCTTAACTGCCTGGGGTAAATCAGCCGTGCGTAATTCAGTTTCGGTTCGAAGCCATGTGCCTGATGCATCAAAATAAAGTTCTCGCACCACTCCTCCATCCAAGATATCCACCTCGGTAATACCACCTTCACGCTCAAAATCAAGGATTGTCGCATTTGGATACTCCATTGCAATATACTCCTCCACCGAGCCATTAGGTGCTTGAGGTGAAATTGCCGGAGCCCCCTCAGACTGCACTGCCTTGATAAGCGTACCATCCTCGGCATAATACAGGTCTATCTCCTGCTCAGGATTGGAATTTCTCTGTTCAACTTCAATGATGTAAATAGTAGCCACCGAAGCTCGCTCAACTTTATCCACCTCGTCGATATACCAATCGGCATACTCACTTGTTGAAAATGCACCCTTTACAGCCTCGGGTAGTGCCGCATATGGAATATCACTCACTGTCATATACCATGTACCATCTGCTCCGAACCATGCCTCACTATTGTATAGCTGGTTATCCGTTTGTGGTTCTTGGAACGAAGCAACAGCATAACCTTGCTGATTTCCCCATCGTGTATGGTTGGCATTAGGATACTTCGCATTAAACGCATCCACAATACGCTGATTAACAGGAGTATAACTATCATCGTCATTGCAACTTATCAAAGTTGCAAGAGCTAAAAATAAAAACAACTTTCTCATACTAACTAACATTTATAACTTTGCCAATTTATTAACTAATTCTCAACTAATCATCAATATCTACGAGATTGAACTTCATATCAAAAGTTAAATCTAAATGATTCGAGAGTGACACCTCATAATAACGCCCATCGCGATCTATTTGTAGAACCTTAGCATCCTGATAATTTGCTTTGATATAGTCCTTTATCTGGAGTGGTACGATTGCATCAGGCACAGCCCCATACTTACAATCTACATTCTCCCACTCACCCTTGCCGTCGAACTCAATCTTGGTACCATCGGCAAGTAGAACTTCGTATTCCTTATATAGAAATTCATCATCCTCCTTTGCAAATGAAATCTTTGCATTAGGGAAATGCGTCTTTAGAAAACTCTGCGCCGTAGTTGGCAACTCACTCACCTTAATAGGACGATCAGCTCTTGCACATGCAACACCCAAAGCCAATAACAAAACTGCTACAACTGAAATAACCTTTTTCATAATCTTTCTCCTTTTTTTTTTATTATTCAATTTATTTATCTGGTACTGCAAATATTATACAAGATTCTGAAATGAATTTGTAATAATTGCCATTTAGCCATTTTTTTTCAAATAAAAGTAACTATATACTTTTGAAAAGTTACACACATCATAGCAAATGAAAAAATATTTGTTTTAAGAATAAAATATTCGTATTTTTGAAAATTGATAGATTGCATATTCTATGATTGTAGAGATAATAAAGTGCCACGGCTCGGGAAACGAGTTTATAATGGTCGATATGGTGGCTATGCAGCAACCAATAGAGAATATGGCTGCATTTGCCCAACAGATATGCGCCCACCATGATATAGAGGGTGCTGACGGCATACTTTATGTAGTAAAGTACGGCGAACGTTATGCTATGCGCATGTTTAACCCCGATGGGTCGGAGGCGGAAATGTGCGGCAATGGTATAAGATGTGTAGCTCGATTAGTGCAAGAGAGATATATTCATGATAAGGAATTTGTATTAATCTCAGGAAATGGCGAATATCCTATCTATGAAGCAGAACCCGTAAACGACAATATAAAGACCTACGGAGTTGATATTCATGTGAAACTTGAAAGTGCTGATTTCGGATTTGCAAATGGTGATGCAAGCCACATTGGCAAGGAGATTCACTCGTTGGATGAAGATTTGCAGTTTACAGCTCTCAATCTTGGCAACCCTCACATCGTGGCAGCCGTAGAGGAGATAGATATGGATTATCTGATTACACTCGGCGAGCGAGTAAAAGTACTTCGCGATGATTTCCCCCGAGGTATCAATGTAAGCCTTTATCGCAAGATGGAAGGTAATGCCATATTTGTAGCTACGTTTGAACGCGGTGCCGGTATAACATATTCTTGCGGCACGGCTATGACGGCAAGTTCTACAGCAGCGGCGCTCATAGGCATATGTCGCAAGAACGAAGATATTTTGGTCTATAATCGTGGTGGCATGGTGCGTTGTCTATGCAATGAGGTGGATGGCAAAATAGTCACACGCTTAATAGGTAATGCCACTTATGAGTGGAGTGGAATATGCAAATGGGACGGAACTAAGCTGCACTCCATAGTCAAAACCGAGGCTTATAACTTCGAAACTGAGGCATACAACAAATTTGTTAGCTCGATACGATAGACAATATGAAAAACTTTGCAGGAAAGATATTCATAGTGATATTGCTCAGCATGCTCTGCTCAGCATGTAGTGTAACACGTAAACTTTCCGATGGAGAGTACTTCCTGCAGCGTGTAAAGATTGAAGATGACAAAGAGACTCCTCGTAAAGAGCGCATAAGTTCTTATACCTTGGAGCAATATGTGCGCCAAACTCCCAACAAGCGCTTCCTGGGTACAAACTTCTACGTGTGGGTGCACAACTTAGCTAATCCTAGAAAGAATAATTGGTGGAATAATTTCAAGCGCAAAATTGGAGAAGAGCCCGTTTTGCTTGACATATCACTAACAGAACGTAGTGCACGTAATTTGCAGACTTACATGGACTCGAGAGGCTATTACTCATCAAGTGTAAGCTACCACGTAGATACCATACGACGCCCAAAACGTGCCTATGTGACATATCGCACACATCAAGGCGAACCATATCGTATAAGTAGCATAAGCTACGATTTTCGCGACAATCAGTTAGCTCCTATAATTGAGGCTGACACAGCGCAGTCGTTGCTTAAAGTCGGGAACATATTTGACATCCCCACTCTAGACAAGGAACGTGAGCGCATAGCAAAATACCTAAACAACCGCGGCTTCTACAACTTTTCAATAAATAATATAGAGTATCGAGTAGATACTTTAAGTGGCAATCATCTGGCTAATGTAAGAATGATTGTCAAACGCAACATCATTGGATATGACGAGCGAGGTCGCGCCATAACAGACAACAGTCAGGTATTCAGAGTAAAAGAGATTAACGTGTTGCCCGACTATAATCCCGCCATCGCCGAAGATTTATATAAAACATCACTTACCGACACAACTTACTATAATGGCATAAACATCATATCACAAGGTAAGCCAAATGTGCGACCCAAAGTGATGCACTCTGCTATTCCGTTAACTCCCAACACCATATACGATGCCTCGCTCATAGACCGCACATATTCCGAGATTATGTCGTTAGGGTATTTCAAAAGTGCTCGAATAACATTCGAAGAACTTCCCGACACCACTGCATCCTACGTCCTCTATGCCGGTGAAGGCCGTACGCCATACTCTCCAAATATACATGAAGACATTAAGGAGAAGTCACTGAGTTGCAACATTCTCTGCTCGCCTACCCTAAAGCAAGGATACAACATAGAACTAGAAGGGAGCACAACATCGAGTTTTTACGGACTGAGTGCAACAGTTGGTTATCAAAACCGAAATCTATTTCGAGGTCTGGAGATGTTAAACGCATCTCTAACTCTCGGATACGAATACATGAAGGGTAAACATGTAGCTCGACGCAGTGCCAATGAAATAGGTGTTGCCGTAGGAATGCAGTTCCCACGCTTCATTGCCCCATTCCACATACCTACACGCAATATAAACATGCCTCGAACCAAGTTGGAACTATCGTTCAACTATCAAGATAGGCCCTATTACCGTCGCGACCTCTCGCGAGCAACATGGACCTACTCATGGCGTAGTCTAAATGGTCGTTACCACTATCAATTACGACCAATTGACCTGAATTGGATTAATGTGGGATATATCGACAATAACTTCTTCTCATCACTTGAGAATGAATATCTGCGACAGAGCTATCTCACACAAGCTATCGTAGGTCTTTCCGCCAGCTACACCTACAATAACCAGAACAAGCATATTGGTGGCAACGCAACGTTAATAAGAGCAAACTTTGAATCAGCAGGAAATATTCTCAACCTTGCCGAAAGCATCTTCTCGGAAAAGACCGAAAGCGGCAACTACGAGATTCTAGGTGTAAGATACTCGCAATATGTGCGAGGAGATATTAGCCTGAGTCGCAAAATAGTGTTGGGAGAACGCACCGCACTAGCTGGTAGAGTATTTGCGGGTGTAGGAGTTCCTTACGGCAACTCTAACGCCCTGCCTTTCGATCGTTTGTTCTATGTTGGCGGAAGCAATAGTATGCGAGGTTGGACTCCAAGAACTCTTGGTCCAGGAACCACACCTGCGCAGCGAACAGCATATCCCGTACAGATGGGAGACATGAGATTGGAGGCCAATCTCGAATTTAGATTTCCAATTTGGGGAATGTTTAATGGAGCCACATTCTTCGACCTTGGTAACGTTTGGTATTTAGGTAATAACAGACTTGATGTCCCATCGGACGGCATATTCCATTGGAAAGATTTCTATAAACAACTCGGATTCAATACAGGCCTTGGTCTGCGTGTGGATATTACATTTGTCATTTTACGCCTTGACTGGGGTGTGCAACTTCACAATCCTAATCTACCTGTTGGTGAACGCTGGATTGAAAAACTACGTTGGAAAAATACAGCTCTAAACTTCGGCGTAGGATATCCATTCTAATTAAGCCTCAACTCCTCTATCTGCAAAATAACATTACAAAAAAAAGTGGTGAGACGTCAAACAACATCCACCACCGTGTTAGGTTAGTTAGGTTAATGAGAAAGTGTGGGTAAACCCACATCATTAATACAAAGATAAGATTATTTTTCTCATTAGCAAAACCTAAGCACTTATTTTTACAAAAATTAACTATATATCCGACTATTGTTTTTAAAATTTTTCATTAATACACAATCATAAGCCCTACACCGCCGACGATTGTAATCGACCTAAACCTGCCGCTATCTGGTCATCATGGCCATTTTCACACGAAGACAAAAGAAAGTTCGAATGACGACTTCTATAAATTGCAGGCGTCATACCATACTCCTTTTTAAAAAGTTTTATAAAATGCGAAGTATTAGGGAATGTACATTCATTGCCAATCTCGGATATAGATTTTGATGTTGAGATGAGTAATAGCCTTGATTGCATAAGTCTCTGACGAATAAACCAACGATGGGGTGGTATAGAAAAGTGGCGCTTAAACTCCTTTTTGAATGATGTCAACGAACGATGACTCTTTGATGCAAGTTCCTCGATTGATATATCACGAAATATATGCGAATAGATAACCTGCTCGAAATTTCCATAAGCGGCATCAACATTACTTAATATCTTGCTGCGAAGACAGCACTCATCCATCGAAACAATGGTATAAATCAATTCAGTCATCTTAAGATTCTCGGCTGCGGCATCATGTATAAAATTATCATCATACAGGAAACTTGTTACATGATTAAACAGATTACGCAAAGTAGTTGTAGCCGGCAGCGACACATGGTTATGGCGACGGCACTGATCACACAAATGTGAATTGGTAATATTAATTGAATAGTTCATATTCAAATTCAACAGGATACGCTGTAATTGCTCAGGAGAGTAGTAAACAACAATTTGTTCGAAACTACGTCCATCCTCGGGAAGGTCTTCAATGTAATGATTACCCACACCCAAATAAAAAACCTCGCCACGCGATATCGTATAACGAGAATCCCCATAATAAATATTCTTGGAACCCCTCACGATATAACCAACCGCGCAACGCGAATGATGCAAAAGCTGTATTCCTGCATAATTCGTTTCCACATACTTTACAATAGTTGCATGACTATCGTTCGCTAAAAAATTCATATTACTCTTTGTTTTTGAAGATTTCTTAATTGCTTTGACATACAAAGGTAATTATTATATTACGTTTAATCCAATTTATTACAATATATTCCAATGTTTTCTTATATTTCGCATATTTTAAACCTTTTCAACTATACACAATAAAACAAAAAGTCAATAAACAGAAGAGGTTTGCTATTTTAAGATAAAAAAAGCGTTTGCCGATTGTTCGACAAACGCTTAAATAAATATAATGCGTATTAATAGAGGAGAAGGCAAAAACCCAAGCCCCTACATATACTAATAACCCTCAGACTCGATAGCTGCGTAAGAGATCTTCAAGGCATTAGCACGACGAAGCTCCTGCTTTACGTCGGTGATAATACCCATCTTAGTATCCTTATCAGCCTTGATACTAGTGGTCATCTGAGAACGGTCAGACTCATTGAGCTGATCACGCTCTGCTGCGATGAAGTCACCAATATCCTTTGCAGTCTTATAAGTGTCGTTCAACTGAATCTTAGGAGCTGTACCATAGCGAGCCTGCATGTGAGTTACAGGAACACCGATATGGATATAACTAACAAGATTCTTCTTCTCAAGCTTCTGCACCTCTGTTGCATTAGGGAGCTTGTAACGCACCAACACCTCCTGATCTCGCATGGTTGTTGACACCATGAAGAAGAAGAGGATCATAAAGATCACGTCAGGAAGTGATGCTGTTGAAATTGCGGGCACTTCTTTCTTATCGCCCGACTTTTTCATTACTGCCATATTACTTCTTGATTGCTTTACGTGGCTCAGCCTCAGAAATCTTCTGTGGCACTGCCGTGGTTACTACTTTTCGCTCAGCCTCATCGAGTTCGCTGAAAGGCTTACCGAATTTCTGCATTGATACATCCTCACGAATCTCATTGAATACGCGAGTAAGCTCATTCTGTACCATGATGTAAGTCTCGTAACCTGTATCACGTGTTGTCTGCAAAGAGATAACACCCTTACTTACAGGATAAACCCACTTAGAACCATCTGGCATCTCAATTTCCTCGTCCTCCTTCTCAGGCAAAGACTCGTCATCGTTTACATTCAGAACGAACTCCTTCGCTTTGTCCTTCAACTGACGAATATCCATAGTCTCATCGGCAACCATCAACTGACCAGCTCCATTGACGAATACCAACAGTACGTTACGCTCCTTCTGCTTTTGGTCCTCAACCTTAACATCCTCAGGTGGGATTGGAGGCAAAACACGAGAGATACCCTTATCGGTATTCATCGTAGTTGCCACAAGGAAGAAGATGAGCAACAAGAACGCGATATCCGCCTGAGAGTCGGCGCGTACTTCTGGAGTTTTTCTTTTATTTAATGCCATAATAAACCTCCTTTTTACTTAAGCGCATCTGAAACTGCTGAATAAATTGCAACAACGATTGCAGCAGCAAAAGCTACGTAAGTCACCAAAATGCTGGCATCAGTAATTACAGTTGACTGACGATCAAAATAACCCTGATTGTTAAGATCCACAATCTGGAAGTCATGACCATTAGCAATCACGTATGACACCACCACGATGGCGATAATTGCAACCAAAGAAAGCAAAGAGCCTTTGATGCCCTCTGGCTTCTTCATCAAATCCCATATTGCAGCAAAAACTGCAACTGCGACAGCTACACCCATTAATGCATAGCCCCAGTAGAGATTTGCACCAACAGCTGTTGCGTTATCAACTGTAGCGGCCTCTGGTGTTGTAAACATCGCCCAGAAAACCAACAACAATGTGACAGCGACAAACACTGGTGATAAATATTTAACCAATTTCTCCATTGTAATTGTTTTCTTTAAGAATCGAAATTATTTCTTGTTATAAGCTGTCAAGATATCAACCAAAGTGATTGAAGCGTCCTCCATACCGTTTACCAAGTTATCAATCTTAGATACGATATAGTTGTAGAACAACTGAAGGATAACGGCAGAGATAAGACCCATCAAAGTAGTCAACAACGCAACCTTGATACCACCTGCTACGATGGTTGGAGAGATATCACCAGCAGCCTGAATCTGGTCGAACGCGCCAACCATACCTACTACGGTACCCATGAAACCCAACATTGGAGAAAGTGCGATGAACAAACCAATCCAAGAAAGACCAGACTCCATCTGACCGGTCTGAACTGAACCATAAGAAACAACTGCCTTCTCAACAGCATCCATACCCTGATCCAAACGATCCAAACCCTGATAGTAGATAGAAGCGATAGGACCACGTGTATTACGGCAAAGCTCCTTAGCAGCCTCAACACCATTCTCGTTCAAAGTCTTCTCGAATGACTCGATAAACTTCTTAGTGTTGATGTTTGAAAGTGAAAGGAACAACATTCGCTCGATAGCAACAGCCAAACCGATTACCAAACATACCAACACGGGCAACATCCAGCCCCAACCACCCTCAAGGAACTTCTGCATCAAAATCTGGTGCATAGTCTCACCTGCGAGCTCAGTCTCTGCTGCTACAGCAGCCTCCTGTGCGAAAGCATTAACAGTGCCAAGTGCGGCTACTGCCAAAAACATAAGATTTTTTTTCATAGCTTTTTTAAATAGTTTTTAATTAGTGTTTGTATTAATTTTTATAGTTACGTTCGATAAAATCTAAATTTTTATTCACTTATGCAATAAAAGTTTACCTATCCGTGGCTAATTAACATCCTTAAGCAATAAATCGGCAAATCTCCACCAACTTAATTTCAAATCATATTTAGCCATGTAACAACCTATAACCCAACAGTTTACATCTTCAGCTCGCAATCCCCGGAGCCGCAGATGCATTTTTTGCAGAGTTTACGGACCGAAATATAGCAATTATTTTTTTTCTGCGCAACTTTATTACAAAGTAAATTCGCCCCTCAGAGGACGTTTCATAAGCTCTTTTGAGCGTTCCAATGACAAATTTTTGCCTAAAACATACATCAACTTGGTAATAGCAGCCTCGGTAGTCATATCATACGCCGACAACACTCCCGCCTTCAACAAACGCAAACCTGTCTCGTAAAGTTGCATCTCCACCGAGCCATTATCACATTGCGTAACATTCAACACCAACACACCTCGCTCAACCGTCTCACGCATCAACTTTTGAAACCACTCTGCCGTAGGAGCATTACCCGCGCCATAGGTCTCAAGCACCACACCTTTAAGTCCTTCAACCGAAAGAATAGCACGCAAAGTATATTCCCCAATACCAGGAAATAGTTTTATAATAGCCACTCCCTCACTCATCATTGTCGCTATACGCAGAGGCTCAACGGCATTATTCACAGGAGTTATATTAGCGTGATTATAAGCTATTTTCACACCCACATCTGCCAACGGAGGGTAGTTCGGAGAACGAAAGGCATCCAACTCCTCGGCGCTGACCTTACGGGTGCGATTTCCTCGATACAAACAGCTATGAAATAAAAGTGACACTTCGGGCACCATAGGCTTATCATCCTTACGCGCACCGGCAATTTCAATGGCCGTAATCAGATTTTCACGTCCATCGGTACGCAACAAGCCAATAGGGATTTGACTTCCCGTAAACACCACCGGCTTTGCGAGATTTTCCAGCATAAAACTCAGTGCCGAAGCAGTGTACGACATTGTATCGGTGCCATGTAGAATTACAAAACCATCATAACTCTCGTAATTATCCTTTATCACCTCGGCAATAGCACACCAATCAGAAGGTTGCACATTGGAAGAGTCGATGAGTTTGGGCATTGTATGCACATTTATATCAACATTTAGTCGGCGCAAGATAGGAAACTCGTCATATATACCGCCAAAATCGAAAGGCACAAGCGCCCCCGTCTTTTCGTCGGTTTTCATTCCGATGGTTCCACCCGTATAAATTATGAGTATCGACGAGCGATACTCCCCATTCACAACACCCTGTTTCATATTCTACCTTTATTATATCTCACTTCATTCAAAAACATACGACGAGCATTCTCAGTGGTAATACTCGCCACCAGCTCCACCGCGACACCCTTTATCTGAGCTATCTTCTCACATACATAGCAGACATAAGACGACTCATTGCGTTTACCCCTATAAGGAACAGGCGTAAGATAAGGGCAATCTGTCTCCAGCACGATATCCTCCAATGCCATCTCCCCGACAGTCTCGGCAAGCAAGCTCTTTTTGTAGGTCACTACACCCCCCACGCCAAACAACCAATCACCGCACTCTTTTAAACGACGGTAGGTTGCACCATCTTCCGAGAAAGCGTGCAACACACCCCTCAAACGCTGCCCCTGTTCCTCGGCACGACGACACTCCTGCTCCAATATATCGCACATATCACCCCACGCAGCCCTGGTATGAATAGCCACAGGCAAATCCAACCGCGCAGCCAAACGACACTGCTTGATGAAAGCCTCGCGCTGCTCGGTAACATAATCCTGACTCCAATAATAATCCAGACCTATTTCACCCACAGCGCAGAACTCCATACCCTGGGGAGGGTTTAACAGATATTCTTCAACCAACTTCAACTCCTCTCGCCAGCGAGGATTTTCATTTACCGACGTAGGATGCAAGCCCATCATCGGATGACATACACCTCCCGCATGGCGCACTAATGCGAACAACCTTTCGTGGCTCTCGCTGTCGATAGCGGGCAATAATAGCCACTCGACTCCCTGCTCTTTAGCTCGCGCCAACGCCTCTGAACGGTCTTCATCAAACTCCTCGGCGTAGAGATGAGAATGTGTATCTACTAATTTCATATTAATTTCTCATACATTTTCCCCGGCAGCTGACGCACAACTCCCGAAAGTTCCAAATTCATCAACATAAGCGACAACTCGCCCGACGACAACCCGCTACGTACCTGCAACACATCCAACGCAACAGGGTCAGAGCCAAAATACAACATAAATTGAGCCTCATCATCGGTTAAAGGTTGCACTTCTCTCTGAAGCGTAGGCACCTGCTCCAACCCCATTTCCCAATGCAGTTCTTCAACTATATCTCGTCCTGTCAATACCATTTGCGCCTTACTGTTACGAATCAGCATATTGCATCCCATAGAATTAGCATCTACAGCCCTACCTGGCACAGCCATAACCGACCGATTGTAACCATCGGCAAATGCCGCCGTTGACAATGAGCCGCCCGATTCAGCGCTCTCAACCACCACAACACCAGCAGACAAAGCTGCTATAATTCTATTGCGAGGAATAAAAAACCGACCATTTTGCTTAGTCTGAGAATGGAGTTCCGACACAATGGCTCCACCTTGAGAAATCATATCAGCAGCCAAACGCTCGTGTACTGCGGGTGTAACACTTGGCAGAGCATTAGCAACAACTCCCACAGTCACTGCACCACACGCCAATGCTGCACGATGACAAGCACCATCAACGCCGTAAGCCAAACCGCTGACAATAACTGCGTCAGGAGCAACCTCATGCATCTGCGACACTAGCTGATCACACATACGCTGACCATAAGAAGATATTTTGCGCGTACCGACAAAAGATACAGCAGGACGTCTTAATGCCTCGACATTACCCCGCACATATAGCGCCATTGGAAAATCATCAATTTCGCGCAGCAATGCAGGGTAGTTCACCTGATCGCACCCCACAACAGCAACGCCATGCGTCTTGCAATACGCCAACTCACGTTCAGCTTCAATAAACCCTCGCTTCAGCGTAATGCTACGCGCAATGTCGGCTCGCAACTCAGCTCGTTGAATCAACTCATCTTCAGACGCCGCATAAACACCCCTTGCCGACCCAAAACAATCGACAAGGTGAGCAGCTCCTCTTACACCTAACTGCGGCACAAAACTCAATGCGACACTCTCTAATGGCATAGGCTTAATCCAACCCAACAAGCAAGATTGATAATACAAATATATTAAAAAATAGTTTGACCAACAAAACTAAAACCAATAAAATCGACCATCCTATACATTATATAATTTCAATAATTACATATCATTTTTTGCTATTCCCTACTTACAAAGCGGGATTTTCATAAAAAAAAGCACGAAAGTTGCTCAATTTTTTTGGTGATAAAATAATTTTATCTATATTTGCACCCCGAATGGGCAAGCATATTGCAAATTCATGATGGTCCGATGGATGAGTGGCTTAGTCACCGGTCTGCAAAACCGTCTACAGCGGTTCGAATCCGCTTCGGACCTCATCCTTTTAAGAAACACCTTTGTAAATCAAGCATTTACAAAGGTGTTTTTCTTTTTACATACAGATTTACACTCACGAATTAGCGTTTACTCTTTAACACACTCTTCGCCCCACTCTTGCATATATAAAAACAGCATATTATTTTTGTAATAATTGTTCTCATATATATTTTAACCATAAACAACCAAACTATGAAAAGACTCATTTCTCTCGTCACATTTTCCATGATGGTTAGCATATCGCTGGCTCAAGGGCTCAAGATAAAGGTTAATCCCGACAATGTATTAAACCTCATCACACCCCTGCTTTATGGAGCAGGCATGGAGGATGTAAATCATGAAATATACGGCGGACTATACTCGCAGTGTATATTTGGAGAGAGCTTTGAAGAGGGTGTAAAACCCGAGGGAATTGTAGGCATGAGCCACTACAACGCTCCGATAAGAATGGATGGCAAGGATGTCATACAAGTCTATTCCGAACAGACCGCCATGCTTATCGCCGACGGCCACACATTTGCAGACGGATGGGCAGAAGTAGAAGTGCGTGCAGATGCCATAAGCAACTTCAACGCCGAATTGCTATTACACGTAAGCAACCCGAGCAATGGGCTGGATAACTTCAACGGCTACGAGATAGCACTCACCAACCGAGGCGTGAACCTGAGCATTCACCGCCACGATTACACCCCGCTGGCAAGAAGCACACCACGAGAGATCTCGAATTTCGAGTGGCACAAATTGCGCGCCGAGATTAAGGGCTCAACCATAACTGTATGGCTCAACGGCAAGCAGATACTCACCTACCAACACCAAGACGAACCCCTAATGATGGGCAAAGTGGGCGTGCGCTCATTCGGCAGCAACGTGAGTTTCCGCAACCTGCGCGTAGGCTACGACGGCAAGAGCTACAACATCCCATTTAAACCTACTAACACCCACCTCGTAAGCGGCATGTGGGAAGCTACCACATACATCGACAGCGCTCAACCTCACTACGCCTTAGACACCAATACCTTCACCAATGGCAAACAGTCGCAAATGATTGAGAATAAGGCCTCGACAGGACGTGTTGGCGTAAATAACAAAGGACTGAACCGCTGGGGTATAGCCACTCGCAAAGGCGAAAGATTTGAAGGCGAGGTGATGCTGAAAGGCTCGGCCGACAAGGTTGTCGTGGCGCTACAAACCGACTACAACGTAGAGCTTTGCCGCCACGAGATTAAGGGCATAGGTCAAGAGTGGGGAAAACACACATTCTCGCTCCGTTCACGAGGCGAGATTAACGATGCACGTTTCGTAATATACATCGAAGGCAAAGGGAAAATATGGATTGACCAGGCTATGCTGATGCGCGTAAACAAATCGCCCTACAAGAGACTGCCCGTAAGAGCCGATATCGCCGAGTGCTTCAAGCAGCAGGGGCTCACGATGTTACGCTACGGAGGCTCGATGGTGAACGCCCCCGACTACAAGTTTGCTTCGATGCGAGGTGAGCGTTCCGAGCGTGAGCCTTACGCAGGCCAATGGTACCACCACTCGACAAACGGATTCGGCATAATCGAATTTGTGGAGTTTGCCTCAGCCATGGGGTACGAGCTTTCGTTTGCTGTAAACATCAACGACGACCCTCAAGTGATGGCCGAGATGATTGAATACTTCAATGGCGATATCTCAACCAAATGGGGCAAACAGCGCGCCCAGGACGGACACCCAAAGCCCTACGGAATAAAATATATCGAGATTGGTAACGAGGAGACGCTCTTTGAACTCAACACCGAAGCGGCATACGACTACTACATCGAGCGTTTCAACCTTTTATCAGAGAGTATGCTCAAGGTTGACAGCTCGCTCAAGTTCATCCACTCGGCATGGTGGCGACCAGAACGTCCCGAATTGATGCGCAAAGTATTTTTGGCACTTGATGGCAAAGCCGACTATTGGGACTACCACCCATGGGTTGATGACCTAAACTCGGCATGTAGCGTGGATAGAGAGCTGCAACGCATGGAGAAGATGTTCAAGGAGTGGAATCCCGACACCGAGATGCGATGCGCCATATTCGAGGAGAATGGCTCGTCACATGGCGTTAGGCGCATGCTTTCGCATGTTATAGTACAGAATGCTGTACGCCGTGCTGGCGACTTCGTACTCACCACCTGCCCCGCCAACGCATTGGAGCCATATCTGCAAAATGACAACGGATGGAATCAGGGTCAGATATTCTTCACACCCGACAAGGTATGGGGAATGCCGCCTTACCACGCACAGAAACTTTCAGCCGAGCATCATCAGCCACTACTCATTGAAAGTACAATATCAGGCAGAAGAGATCACTCTTTAGATATAACTGCAACTCGTTCAGAAAAGGGTGATGAAATTGTTCTGCACATTGTAAACATGGCGCAACAGCCTCAAGATATAAAATTGGACTTTGGCTCCTTTGGCAATATTCGCAAAGCCGAGAAGTGGTCTATCGCAGGCAACGAGAACGACATCAACACCCCCGATGAACCAACACGCATAGTAGCGCAAAAGATGGATGTCGATTTCCTAAATGGGGACTGCACCCTAAAGCCATACTCTTACACTGTGGTAGTGGTCAAAAAATAAGTATTACTCATAACTTTCGTACTAATAAACACAAAAATAGCCTATCTAAGCTAGACAGGCTATTTCTTATTTACAATGAACCAAGGTTACTTCACTGGAATATCCTTGTTCACGTTCTTTGAACCAGCAACTGCGTAGAACAACATATAAGCCATACCAGCAACGATTACCCAGTAGCTATTGAGGTATGTTCCGCCCTGAGATACAACAATACCCTGCAAGAATGGGAGGATACCACCACCGCAAACCATTGCCATGAAGATACCTGCACCCTTCTCAGTGTACTTACCCAAGCCCTCAACTGCGAGGTTGAAGATACCACCCCACATTACTGAAGTACAAAGACCGCACAATACGAGCAATGCGGCATTTACTGGAACTGATGCCATACCGAAGCCCTCTGTACCCTTGAATACAGGAAGATTAACTGTTGTTGCAGGATTAAGGAAGATTGCTCCCAAAGTAAGGCAGATACCAACTGCAGATACTACTGAAAGCATAGACTTTGCAGAAACCTTTGCACCCAAAGCAGCACCAGCCAAACGGCCTACGAGCATAAGCAACCAGTAAGTAGCAGTAACTGTACCTGCAATAGCTGTTGCGATACCAACGCCCTTCTCTTTATCAATCAGCCAGTCATTCAAAAGATTAGGAATACCTACCTCAACACCTACGTAAACGAAGATTGCGATAGCACCCAATACGAAGTGACGG
>JAGBTO010000002.1 GCA_017631285.1 Alistipes sp. | reverse complement strand
GAGCTACGGAACCATCGCTTAAACACCCTAATTGAGCATTTGCGCTGCAAAAATAAATCTTTTATTTCTTTTATCCAAAAGAAACTCCCATTTCTTTCTCCTAGAGTCAAAAGTTATGGCAGCTGGGTACAAAACTACATTCCCATTTCAGCCACTACCCTACTTTGTCTTATAGGCACAACGATACTTGCCGTTGGCGAGTTTGGTCATCTTGCCCTTGAGCAGATTGCGGCGCAATGGAGATACTCTGTCGGTAAAGACCTTACCCTCCAGGTGGTCGTACTCGTGCTGGATAACGCGTGCTGGCAGACCATCGAACAACTCATCGTGCTCCTCGAAGTTCTCGTCCAGATAGCGCATCTTGATAGCCACAGGGCGGCGCACATCCTCGTGCAAACCTGGCAGCGACAAGCAGCCCTCGTTAAAGAGGTCGGTCTCCTCCGACACCTCGTAAATCTCGGCATTGATAAAGACCTTCTTATAGTCAGCCAACGCAGGATCATCCTCGCCCCAAGGGGTACAATCAACGATAAAGAGACGGATATTCTTGCCAATCTGTGGAGCTGCCAAACCAACGCCCGATGCCTCGTCCAAAGTGAGGAACATATCGTCAATGAGCTTCTTCAAATCGGGATAATCGGGTGTGATATCCACCGACTTGTTACGCAGAGTCTGCGACCCGTAAATTACAATAGGATATATCATATTTTTAATCTTTATATCTACAACTTAAAAGCCTCCCTGAACCTATCGGCGTTATACTCAATAGAGTCCATATACGACTGCAGAATAATCGTAGCCGAAATTCGATCGACCACAGCCTTATCGCGGCGAGCCATCTTGCCTATGCCACTCTCCAACATCGTACGATGAGCCAGCACCGAGGTGAAACGCTCATCATAAAGCACCACCTGCTTATCGGGGTAGGCGTGACGCAGACGACCTGCCAGCGGCTCAATATAGCGCATCGTCTCCGACGGCTGACCATTCATCTGCGAGGGCTTGCCCAGAACTATTATATCAACGTCGTTTTTTGAAAAATAGTCTGCAAGGTACTTCTCCAGCTCCTTGGTCTCGACCGTTGTGAGCGCACTTGCAATAATGCGCAGAGGGTCGGTCACTGCCAACCCTGTGCGCTTCTTGCCGTAATCTATGGATAATATTCTGCCCACTATAACAGAGCTACCAATTTACCTATGCCGTAGCCAACTGCAAAGCCCAATACCAAGCAAGCCGCTATAATAAGGGCTATGCGACCCCACATTGGGCGGTATTTAGTTTTAGTCATTGTTATGCCTGAATCTTCTGGAACAACTTGCGCAGTGATACCTCATCATCAACCATTGCACGCAGAGCCTCAATCTTGATACGCTCCTGTGCCATTGTGTCGCGGTGACGAACTGTCACGGTGCCATCCTCCAGAGTCTGGTGGTCAACGGTCACGCAGAATGGAGTACCGATAGCATCCTGACGACGGTAACGCTTACCGATAGAGTCCTTCTCGTCGTAAGCCACAACATAGTCGTACTTCAAGTCGTCGATAATCTTACGAGCTACATCTGGCAGACCATCCTTCTTAACCAAAGGCATAACGGCAACCTTCGTAGGAGCCAAGGCTGCTGGGATACGCAATACTACGCGCTCCTCGCCATTCTCCAACTTCTCCTCGCAGTAAGCAGCCGACATAATCTGCAAGAACATACGGTCAACACCGATAGAGGTCTCGACAACATAAGGGACATAGCTCTCGCCACGCTCGGCATCGAAGTACTGAATCTTCTTACCAGAGTACTCCTGGTGACGACCCAAGTCGAAGTCGGTACGAGAGTGGATACCCTCAACCTCCTTGAAGCCGAATGGGAAGTTAAACTCTACGTCGGTAGCGGCATTTGCATAGTGTGCCAGCTTATCGTGATCGTGGAAGCGGTAGTTCTCGTCACCGAAGCCCAAAGCACGGTGCCAAGCCATACGTGTATTCTTCCACTTGTTCCACCACTCCATCTCGGTGCCAGGCTGTACAAAGAACTGCATCTCCATCTGCTCGAACTCACGCATACGGAAGATGAACTGACGAGCTACAATCTCGTTACGGAACGCCTTACCAATCTGTGCGATACCGAAAGGAAGTTTCATACGACCTGTCTTCTGCACATTGAGGTAGTTTACGAAGATACCCTGTGCAGTCTCAGGACGAAGGTAGATAGTGTTTGCACCCTCGGCAGTTGAACCCATCTGAGTAGAGAACATAAGGTTGAACTGACGAACATCTGTCCAGTTACGTGTACCAGAGATTGGGCAAACAACCTCGCAATCGAGGATAATCTGCTTCAACTCCTCGAGGTTATTATCGTTCAGTGCATTTGCGAAACGCTCGTGAACTGCGTCACGCTTTGCAACGATATCCAAAACGCGTGGAGATGTAGCACGATACTGTGCCTCGTCGAAAGCATCGCCAAAACGCTTCTTTGCCTTATCGACCTCCTTCTGAATCTTCTCGTCCTGCTTTGCCATCCAATCCTCGATGAGAACGTCGGCACGGTAACGCTTCTTTGAGTCCTTATTATCGATTAGTGGATCGTTGAAGGCTGCAACGTGACCCGATGCCTCCCAAGTCTTTGGATGCATGAAGATTGCGGCGTCGATACCCACGATATTCTCGTTGAGCTTAACCATTGAATCCCACCAATAACGCTTGATGTTATTCTTGAGTTCAACACCATTCTGACCATAGTCATAAACGGCACCCAGACCGTCATAAATCTCGCTCGAAGGGAAGATGAAACCATACTCCTTACAGTGAGCGATAAGCTTTTTGAACAACTCCTCCTGTGTCATATATCAATTTAGTTTTATGTTTTTCTCTTTATAATGGGCAAAGATAATGATTTTCCATGAAATGCGCTCTTTTTTCCTATGATTTTATCATAGATAAAGAAGCCATCCAACAAAATTGTTAAGATGGCCTCTTTTGGTTTAATGCTGTATTAAATGAAGTGTTTGCCGACACCCAAGTCACCTTAGCGTGAAATTTTACAACAGGTGTGCTCGGCGGAAAGAATAATCACCCTCTTTCGAGATAATCACATGATCAAGCAACTTAATATCGAACAGTGCCGCAGCCTCTTTCACCCGCTTGGTTAGCGCCTTATCAGCATCGCTTGGCTCGGCCGCACCTGACGGGTGATTATGCACCAGAATGAGTTGTGTTGCAAGTAGCTCAAGGGCTCGTTTGACAATCAAGCGATAATCCACCACCGTAGCCTGCACACCGCCCTGGCTCACACGCTGTCGCTCGATAATGCGATTCGACGAGGTGAGATACAATACCCAACACTCCTCGTGAGCAAGAGAATCCATCTGCGCTCGCATCAAACGAACAACATCGGCATCGGTTGAAATTTTATCCACTACAGCACTATTACATATGGCAACCCTACGACCCAACTCAGCTGCAACAACCAACCTCTCGGCTCGGCGAAGTCCCAAACCCTCAGTCATACGCAAACGATTAAGTTCCTGATGTATAGCTCCATGTAATGAGCCATGGGTAGCAAGGATATTTGATGCCACAACCTTAGGATCGCGACTATCGCTACCACTCTCTATAATCAAGGCCAACAACTCCTCATCGGATAATGATACAGCACCTCGTGAAGCTAATTTATCATGCAGATTTTTCATTCTTCACGCTCTTTTGACGAGGTTTTCTATAACGCTTCACAGCGGGCGATTTCTCGGTTACACTATCCTGCTGAGCATCTATTCCATCGAGTTTGTCAAGCAATTTTTCACAATCATTATCACTAAAACCATGCGACACCGAATAGCAAGCTCTTTGCTCGGCCTCCTTCTTTGACTCACCAGCACCATAGCCCACCTCCATGCCATCAATCAACACCTTAGAGTAGAAGAATGGATGTGCCGTAGAGTAAGTTTTATCATTTTCTGTAACAAATTCAATTGTATGATGATTCTTTTGACACCACTCAATAAGACGACTCTTAAAATCGGTTTCAGCCTCAAGCAACGTCTCAAGTTTCAGATACTTCACAAAAATATTATTGATAAGCAGTCTATTCACAAAATTATACCCTTGATCGAGATATATTGCGCCCATCATCGCTTCGAAAGCATCTCCATAGATATGTTTCTGAGAAGCACCACTCGACGAGTTTGTAATAACATGTTCATCCAAGCCTATGAGTTTTGCCACACTATTCAACGATTGACGTGACACCATCTTTGAACGCAACTGTGTAAGAGCACCCTCACTCTTGTCAGGAAATTCGATGAACAGATAATCCGACGTTACACTCTCGATTACCGCATCGCCCAAAAACTCCAAACGCTCATTATTTATATGTTGCCCATCGTCCAACACTATAGACGCCGACTTGTGGATAAGCGCCAATTTATACAGCTCAATGTTATTGGGTATAAAGCCAAACATGTCGTCTATAGCCCTGTAAAACATCTTGTCCTCGCCATAGTTGCGGCGAAAGGGACGTAACAAAAAATCAAACATAAAAACAATCTTTGTCAGCGAAGTACAAAAAACGGACTAAACCGAGGAACATAATTCCTCGATATAGCCCTAACTCTTTTTGCAGAACCGTACGTTCCACTCTCCCTTTAACCACAGGCCTGTGGCATAAGGGTAAATCTTTATAGATTATTATTTTGTGTGAGCCTCAACGTACTCAATAGCAGCACCTACAGTAGTGATCTTCTCAGCATCCTCATCAGGAATCTGAATATCGAAAGCCTTCTCGAACTCCATGATCAACTCAACTGAATCCAAAGAGTCTGCACCAAGGTGAGCTGTGAAGCTTGCTTCAGGTACTACCTCCTCTGCCTTTACGCCCAACTTGTCAACGATAATCTCGACAACCTTTGCCTGTACTTCTGACATAACTTTAATTTTTTAAGTTTAACAATTTAATATTAAATGAATAACTCATTTTCTTTATATTCTGTGCAAATGTAACACTTTTTTTATTAATTTTGGCATTGAGAGGCAAATATTTTACACTTCTCCTATACAAATGTGATACTAAACACCTAAAATACACCAATTTATGAACCTATTACTCATATCAAATTCAACCAATGCCGGAGAGCCATATTTGCAATATCCAATAAAAACAATCGGCACATTCTTAAGCGGCATTAAAGAAGTTGTATTCATTCCCTATGCCGCTGTAACATTCTCATACGCAGAATATGAGGCAAAAGTACAGGCTCGTTTCAACGAAATAGGAATCAAAGTGCGCTCGATACATCGCAGCAAGGATGCTCGCAAGATGATACGCGAAGCTGAGGCTATTTGCGTGGGTGGCGGAAACACATTTGCTTTAACCAAGAAAATGCAGGAGCAAGGGTTAATGCAGGCTATCTTACGCAAGATCAAGCAGGGCACGCCATACGTAGGTTGGTCGGCAGGTAGCAACGTATGCTGCCCAACAATATGCACAACCAACGACATGCCTATCGTTGAGCCTCAATCATTCAAAGCCATTGGCGCTGTTAAGTTCCAAATCAATCCACACTACCTCGACGCCAACCCCGAAGGTCATGCCGGCGAGACTCGCGAACAACGCATCTTAGAGTACATCGAGGCTAATCCTCGTCGTTGGGTGGTAGGCTTACGCGAGGGATGTATGTTACACCTTCACGATGGAACAATGGACCTTATAGGCTCTCGCCCCATGAGAATATTCAAGAAGGGTGTTGCAATTCACGAGGTAAACCCTGGCGACGACCTTAGCTTCTTGCTATAATGGACAGCAAAGCTCAGACGGGAGTGCGAGGCGAAAACATCGCAACCGACTATCTCCGCCAAGAAGGATATATGATATGCGCACGCAATTGGCGACAAGGACGTTACGAGATTGACATTGTAGCTCAGCGCATGGGCATAACCCATATTGTAGAGGTAAAAACCCGCCGTGCCGGCTCACTCCTGCAACCTGAACAAACAATAAGTCCAACAAAGATTGCAGCACTGCATAAAGCCGCTGCAGCTTATATAGCACAAAACCGCATTATTGGGGAAATAGAGTTTGACTTGGTCGCCATTGACATCTTCCCCGACCAAAGCGTAGATATAAGATTTATACCAAACATTGCCGAAATGAGCTGGTAAACTCTTTATTTCACAAAAAAAGGCGTATGTCGAGATTCTCGCATACGCCTTTTACTTTCAGCAAATTCTAAAAATTATATTTCACTCCGACGAGTCCCTGCACCGAGTCGTCATAATAGTGTAACCACTCGTAAATCTTACCTCCTGTGAGGTTACGCGCCTGGGCATAAACACCCCAATGGTCATTTATACGCCACTCGGCATCCAAGCCCACAATGAATGTAGTTGGCGTTTGTTTTAAAACAAAGTCCGGCACAATACCCTCGGGTGTTTCACGCTCGCTCAAAGTCATCCATTTTATACCATTTTGAAACTCCAAATTAGCACCCACAGACAAGCGACGACCCGTATAACCAAGTCGCACATCCAAATCAAAATTAGGTCGGCTGCTATAAAAATTATCATAATTCTCCCATACATACGCACCCACTCCAATCTCAGCTACAAACCAACCAGAAGGGCGGAAAACTATATCACCATTTAAGCGCAGGCTATGCTGGTAGGCCAACTCGAAATTATAATCGGCACCATCGTTGTACCAATAAACATGGTCGTTGGCAATGGAAAGTTCTGCCGAGAGATTATATGCAAAGACTCCCTTTCCTACATTTCCACCAAAGCCCACACGACCGTTGTATATTGCCTCATTAGGAAGCGATGAGAGCTTCGTCGCCATATCTTCCGAGGCTACGATATAAGGATTTACATAGCTCAGAGAGGCAAAGTCATGGCGTTCAATTCCACCATCCACCTCAACATAAGGCACAAAGCCCTGCTTAGCATTTTTCCACATCATACGCATATGAGGGAATACACGATGTGGCGAATCGGTCAACTCTCCAACATTATCATAGTAATAATCGGCACCTAAGATAAAATCAAATCGCGGACGATCCAACCCAAAACGCGCACCTGCCATAAATATATTGTTCCTGTAAGCTGCGAGCGCTCCTTGTCCATAAGAGCCCTCATAACCAGCATGAACTCTAAAGTTCTTCTTTCCTATGGCTGCCTTTGCAAAGAGGTTTGATTGGTTAAACTTACCGCTACTCTCCAGGCGCGCATTATGACCATAAAGTTTACCTCCCAACTCTACATTGAAATTAAATCTGGACAGGTCTGTAAAATCATCACCCACTCGTACCTTTCCATTTACATCACCAAAGCTAATTCGCTCACCTGTTGTAGGATAACGATGACGCAACTGCTCGTTACCATAAATATCAACCTCCAACAAGTGGCGACCCATAAAAAGACCCGCACGACCACCAAGACGATTGTTCATCTGCGAGGTATGTTTCTTGACAGGAGTCACTCCATCCAAAGCCGTACGATTACGATAATCACCCCAATGATTGACATAAGCCATAGCATAACCTCTATCTTTGCGATAGGTCGAGATATAAGCATCAGCCTCACTTGTCAATGGGACTCCAGCTCCAGCCTTGACATATAGCATACGCGAGCGCACAAAATCCCAATATGCGATGGTAGCAGGCTTGAAATTCTCGGTCATGAGCGAAGTTTCATAGCTACGAGGCATAAACGAATAGTCTATTTCAGGGCGCATCATCACCGTGTCGGTCATATCGGGAATGATAGACAACTTCTGCGCCGTACTAACAGTGGGAATATACTCCTTTTCCACCTCCACCTGTTTAGCCACTTGAGCATGCAATGCAACAGGGAACAGCAATATAGCTAAATATATTAAGGTTCTCTTCATCATTAATTCATTTTAGATATTTTAGACTTTGCCAACTCCACAATACCATCATCGGCCGGAGAATAACCATCGACTACACTCTGGTAGGTAGCTCGTGCTTGGAAGCTATCGCCTCGGTCAAGATATATATCACCCAAGAGTATAAACGCTTTTGCGAGCCAATAATTCTGAGGAGTATTGCTATCCGAAAACTCATATATCATCTTCTCGGCCTTATCATATTGCTTGGCTTTATACTCCTGCTCAATCACACGATAACGCGCCTCGGCACCCTCGGCACTCTTCACCTCAGAACTCAGGACTTTAAACACCGCCATTGCCGATGCCTCATCACCACGACGCAACAACACTTGCGCCTTAGCATGACGTGCTTTACGACGTGCTATTTCAGTAATGGTGGTAAATTTCTCAACATCGTCCGCCATAGCTACAATCGCATCATCCGAGGCATATTTCAAAGTAGAAGCCACGTAACCCGATGCTGAACTCTTCTTAACGGCAGCATCTGCAGTCACATCGTACAACTGTCGGTATGCTTTCGCCGCTTGTTCCCATTGCTCCGATTTATAACACATCGAAGAAAGCTTCTCCAACACACGCTCGGTATATTGGGTCTGCCCCTGAGAAGATAATTCAGTAAGCGTAGTTATAGCCTCACCATCATTGCCATTTCTAATATGGCAATCACTCAGGAAGAAAAGAGCATCATTGCGATAATGACCATTGGAATAGTTATTCAAATAGCTCTTAAAGCTATTCGCAGCCTCCTCGGTCTTATCAGCAAGATATAGTTTCTGTGCAGCCGCATACGACAACGAATCGCGAGCCATTTGACTCACATCGCCATCAAGACCCACCTTTTGAGCGTAGTCGAAATATGCCTCAGCATTACCGCTATCAACATATATCTCACGAATTCCCTGCAATGCACTCTTTGAATGAGATGATTGAGGTGCCGCCTTCACAACCCTATCATAATACTCCAATGCCTTCTCCTTCTCACCCAGGTTCATGTATGCAAGACCTAAATCCGAGAGAGCCTGTGCATATTGGGGCGACGAAGGATACTGCTCAACAAAATACTCCAATGCCTTGACGCCATTGCTATATTGCTCATCTGCAATGTAAGTTCTACCCAGCTCATACTGCGCATCATCGACATAATCACCTCTATTTGCTTGCACAATCCCTCGCAATGCGACAATTTTATCGGCTCGTTTATTCTGCGCACCAAGTGAAATAGCACGCTGATACTGAGCATAATAACTCTCCAACACACCCAATGAGATACTCCTGTCGTAACAAACAATGGCTTTATCAAATTCTCGCTGCGAATAGTGTATATCACCTCGACGATTCAAGGCATCGGCATAATATGAATCTTTGCTATTGTAGCTCGACAAGAAACTATCAAAGGAACGTGAGGCTGATGCCATATCGTTATTATTGAAGTAACAATAGCCCGAATTATAGTGAGCCATTAGATACTCACCCGAGTTCTTTGGTGCACGCCCCAAGAAATTCTTATATCGCTGCAATGCCTCCTGGCTATTACCTCTGGCATAAGCCACCTCACCCAACCAGAACGAAGCCAAAGCACTATACTTGGCATTTGACCCAGCATTCATCGACTCGCGAAAAGCATCCTCAGCCGCATCCAGTTCGCCTGCAGTATATGCCTCAAGACCATTAAAGTATGCTATTTTCTGCAAAGCCAACATAGCCTCATTATCAGGATTAGGCAGATTTTTTATTGCCTGATATGCCTCATTATAATTCTTCGAGTTATAATATGCTGCGATAAGCAAATTGCGAGCATCCAAATTTCGCTCAGAGTTGGGATAGGTCTCAACATATCGGCTCAAAACATTTATCGCCTCATTGAAACGTCCGCCGCCCAAATCATACTGCAACTTTCCATAGTTAAAAAGGGCATCTTCAGCAATTGATGCGTCATGCTCGGCACTTGATGCCATAGCAAACGAATGCATTGCATTGATTTTATCTCCATCTCGCAAATAGCAGTCAGCCAAATGGTATGAAGCATTCTGCGTAAGCAAATCATCGGCACCACACGCCTCACGCAAATAAGGTGTGGCATCGCCATAAAAGGCCTGACGATGGAGTGAGTAACCCATAACATAATTCTCAACACGACCCATTTCACCACCCGCAGACTTATAACGAGTCATGTAATCCACAGCCTTAGCATACTCTGAAAGTTGAAACCATGACTCAGCCATCATACGATTAATTTGCAAAACCTGCTCGGGAGTTGTCTTAGCAATAAGCTCATCACCATTTGCTACCACATCTTCATATTTACCCTCCTTAAAATCGATTTGCATCACATAGAAAGGCATCAAATCACGATACTGAACATTATCAAGCAACGCATTAAAACCATTACGTGCAACATCCCATTCACCTCGAGTATATGCCATATAGGACTTATAATATGTCGCATGGTCGGCATACTCTCCTTTGGATGTTATGCGACTAAAATAGCTCTCCGCCGAGTCATAATCGCCCTTCATGAAGGCAAAATAACCCATGCGCAAATCGTATTTCTCGCGCTGTGCAGGTGTTAAGTTCTTGTAATTAACCTTTTTAAACTCCTCCTCTGCGAGGGCTGTATCTTCGCCCATACATGCCATAGTAGCGATATGAAACTGCACATCATTAGAGTATGACGAACCCTGATATTGAGAAAGGAAATGGCGCAATCGCTCCTCGGCATCATGCATCTTGAGTTCGGTTGCACACAACGCCAGATAATAGTCTATGCGTTCAATCGAGTGGCTATCGGTAACGGGTGATAGAGATGACCTGACTGCCAACAATTCCTTATGAGCTTCGATACAATGGCCATAGTTATAGAGCGATATTCCTCGTTCTATTTGCTGATGTGCACTTCTGGTTTGCGACCATGCCAACCATGGCGTCACAGTACATACAAAGCATGCAAGTATAAATAATCTTTTATACATCTTCATTCATTATTAATAATTGGACAAAGTTAATAATTTTACTTAAAACCACACAATATAGGAACGATTATTGTCTGTAGAAAATTGTGATACACACAATTATAACCATTTATCTATGAATACAAATCTTCAAAAAGTCACCGTCGAATTATGTGACGGCAAGTTCTGCCTTGCTGACAAGGCCTCGGCAGACAATCTCAATCCTAAAGCTCTATTTTTATGTGCTACTGCAAAATGTGCGGGTCTTACCATTTTGGCTCTGCTCGAAAAGAGTAAAATCAAACCAAAGAGCTTAGAAATCACCGTCACAGGAGAACTCAACACCCCCACACTGCGAGGTGATAGTCAATTCAAAAATTTCGAAATCATATACAATGCCGAGTGCAAACACCTGGAGGACCAGGATGCTGTGTCGCGAGCTATTGAGCATACTCAAGTGAAAGAGTGCGGATTAGTCGCCATGCTTCGTAAGATTGCACCTGTGTCGCATGTGATTGATGTGGTCAGCACCGAGTC
>JAGBTO010000042.1 GCA_017631285.1 Alistipes sp. | reverse complement strand
TGTAACTGAAGTTCAAGATAATAATCTTCACCAAAGAGGTTTTTATACCATTGAACCGTCTCTTCAGCGGCTGCCAAATCGCCATTGGTAATATGCTTAGGCACCTCGCCTCCCAAACATGCTGAGCAACATATTAAACCTTCGTGATATTTCTCTAGCTCGTGTCTATCGGTACGAGGACGCATATAATATCCATCAGTCCATGCCTTAGACACTATCTTGATTAGATTGTGATAACCTATTTTATTCTTTGCAAGTAGGATTAGGTGATAACCACTTTGATCACGCTTATCCTCCTTCAGCAACATACTACCACGACGTGCTACATATACCTCGCAGCCGATAATAGCCTTAAAATCCTCCTTGGGAACACCATCCAATTCGGCCTTCAATTTTGCGAGGTTGGCAGTCTGTTCCTCAGTAGGGGAGTCGGTATCATTAATCTCGGCCTGCAAGGTATCAATTTTACCCTTCAGTTCCTTGATTTTATCCTTGCGAGCACCGTTCTTCTTCTTAACATAGTTCCAGAACTCCTTTATCGCAAACATATTGCCGTGATCAGTAACAGCAATACCTCGCATACCATCGGCAATAGCCTTATCAACCAAACGAGGAATGCTCGCCTGACCATCGAGGAGCGAATATTGCGAATGCACATGAAGATGAACGAAGTCTTGCATATCTTTTACTTATTTTACCAATGCCGAACTAATAATATTTGTCACTAATGCACGAATACGTCCTACCGACCCCTTGTCAATAGGATGAACACGATTGGTAAGGAATATAATCGCAATACCCTCATCCAAGTTCATCTGCATCGACGTACCTGTATAACCTGTATGGCTAATTACTTGCTGATAATCATCCAAATCACCAAACGAGCCCGTATCCCAACCTAACGTACGGCCATGCTCGCGACACTCTTCGGTTAAATTAAAGAATGTGTCTACCGTATGTTGAGAGTACAGATGTACACATTCACCTAAACCTAAAAAACCTAATAACCCAGGCTTGGGATATTTCAACTCTCCGCCATTCATAAGCATCGAAGCTACTACGGCCAAGTCCTCAGCCGTTGAGAACAATCCTGCATTGCCCGACACACCGCGATTTACGATACGAGCTGTTGGATCATGCACCTCTCCATAAAGAATCTTCCCATCCACATCAACCGAAGTTGGCACAATAGGCGCATCCATGGCAAAAGGTTTATCATCTTCATCAATAGGGTTGTACCATGTATTTTCCAGATGCAAAGGCTCAAAAATTGACTTTCGAGCAAAAGCATCCAATCTTTCACCCGATATTTTCTCAACAATAGCCTGTAATGTAATAAAATTCAAGCAACTATAGCGCATCGTTTCACCCGGGCAAGTTTTACGCACTGCATCTAAAGCCAAATATGCAACTAATGAATCACGTAAATTTTGTTTATCAACATCACCCCATTTCGAATAGCGTTCAACAAACGATGGCACGTAAATACCTGGCGCCAAGCCAGAAGTATGATTCAATAAATGTCTAACTGTTATTGCCTTGTGTTCGACAGGTTCGCCACGCTTTGCAGGCACACTCTGCCACTCGACAAAACCATCAATATAACATTCTACCTTATCATCAATACGCAACTGGCCATCTTCAATCAATCTCATCACCGACAAGGTTGTTCCTACACATTTACTCACCGAAGCCAAATCAAAGACCGCATCTGTGGTCATTGGCAAAGTATCGGGTATAAACTCACCATTTATTCCTCTGCCCGATGTTATCTGGCGATTACCATAAGACTTCAAATAAAGAATATCGCCCATACTCTGAGCATCCTTAGCTCGCGACACCACACACAATACAGCGCCAGGGAAATCCCCAGCCTCAATAGCTTGGTTAATCACATTATCGGCAATCTGCATGCGATCAGGCAACAATGAGTGAGTACTACGTTTGCAGCCTACAAACGCAATAGCAATCAACCCGATAGCCACCATTATATTTACATATCCCAATAATCGTTTCATGCTAATTATCAACATCTTACAAACGCCACCTAAAAAAAAGTGACTAATGCTTACAAATATACGTATAAAAATTAGAATAATTTTGGTTTAATCATTGCAAGTTATCAACAAAATAACTAACTTTGATAACAAACCCACAAAATTAAAGACTATGAGCGAGGAGAAATTAGTCGTTATTCGTGAGTACGATTCAATAAACGACGCAGAATGGAACAAGTCCATTTTAGAAGGTGAGGGTATCTGGGCAACAATTCGCAATGAGATTATGTCCACATTATACCCAACAGGCATAATGCCTGCACAACTCGTGGTAAAAGCATCAGATAAAAAGAGAGCCGAAGAGACACTCGACATCTACAACAATTAGTCTACCTATTCCAAATCTCCCATGATGCTTCAGCCTGAACATGCAGCATATCAATCCCCGATAATACAGAAGCTCCGTATTCAGCGCCATACATCATAAATCGAGTTTGAATAGGATTATACACCAAATCAAAGAGATAATGCGACTCGGTGAGCATCGCATAGGGTATTGATGGGGCTTCATTTTCATGCGGATACATACCCACAGGCGAACAATTTATTATAAGATTATTATCTTTCATCACCTCGGCCGACAAATCTTCATACACCAAATCCCCCTTCGTGCAATCTCTTGATACTATCGAATATGCTACTCCTCGTTCTGCCAAAACATAGCACACAGCCTGCGCAGCACCTCCACTTCCCAAAACTAAAGCATGCTTAACCCGAGTTCCTCCCAACAATTTATTTAGCGACACTCTAACACCCTCCACATCAGTATTATACCCAACAAATCGTCCATCAGATTCACGCTTCACACAATTCACAGCCTGAATAGCTGCAGCCTCATTGCTCAAACCATCAAGATATGATATTATTTGCTGCTTATAAGGAATCGTAACATTAAATCCGACCAAATCATCAGTTTGCAAAAACTCCCTAACATTATCAATATCAGGCAACTCATAGAGATCGTATCGACACTCCTGCATGAGCCCTTCACGCTCAAACTTTTCGGCAAAATATTTTGCCGAAAACGAATGTTTCAAAGTCTTTCCTATTAAACCAAAACGTCGCATATTACAATAGCTTTGCAATCAACACGAACGCACCCACAAGCAACACCGTAAAAGCTATTGCCAACAGATTGAAATACTTATCAATAAACCTCTTTATAGGTGCTCCAAACTTCCATATTAATGCAGCTATAAGAAAAAATCGCAACCCTCGCGAAATAATTGACGCCACCAGGAACATCACAAAATTAATATGGAACAAGCCCCCCGTAACAGTGAATAATTTATATGGCAGTGGGGTAAATCCCGCAGTAAAAACAATCCAAAAATTATATTTTTCATATAAAGCTCCCACCGACTGAAAACTCTCGACCGAGAAGACATGATCAAAGAAAAATTGAGCAAGGGCCGTATACTCACCCGCAGTGTTCTGCCACAAAAAGAAACCTATAAAATAGCCAACTACAGCACCTATAATCGAGCCCGCCAAGCAAATTAATGCAAAGCGAAACGACCTTGTAGTAGCACCTATACAGAGAGCTATAAGCAACACATCGGGTGGTATAGGGAAGAAACTCGATTCTGCCAATGCCAACACAAACAAAGCCAACATTCCCCAACGAGAGTCGCCCCACGAAAGCACCCAATCATATAATCTCTTAATCATAATCTAATCAAAATTACACTTCGCACAAAGATATGGTTTTTATGCAATTATTAAAAACCGCAGAACAGAAAACTGCATTTATTTTGAATAACCCTCCAAAAAGCCTCCACCAATAACTCTATCACCACGATAAAACACTATTGGCTGACCAACAGCTGGCGCCCATGCAGGATTTTCAAGTTCTACACGATATTTTCCACCAAGGTCCTCCACTCTACGAACATACCCTTCGGGGTTACGACCAACACCTCGCACAACAACTCTTATATCTTTCGATTCTAAGAACTCCTCTCGTGATACTATATTACACCTATCCACATCAAGTATTTGATGATATAAATCATCATTTTCACCAACAATCAACAAGTTACGTTCAGCATCAATTGCAACAACGCGTGCACCCATGACTGATGTTTCTACACCTCTCTTTTGGCCAATTGTATAGAATGCCACACCATCATGACGACCCACTACACACCCCCGCTGTGTAACAATATCACCAGCTACACAAGCCTCAGGAGTACGGGTTTTAATAAATTCTCCATAAGATTTACCTTGCAAAAAACACAACCCCATACTCTCCTTCGATTTAGAGAGTATGGGATTAATCTCCTGCTTTATCATTCGCCCCATAGGGGTAATTATACGCGATAGGGTATCCTGCGACAACCCCCACAGATAGTATGACTGATCCTTACGAGCATCCAGAGCCTTGGCAACGTAATATCGGCCATCATGTTGTACAACATTAAAATAGTGACCAGTAGCCACAGCATCAATACCCAAACGATCGGCCTCGGCAATCAAATGATGCCACTTGATGAGTGGATTACACAATGTACAAGGTGCGGGAGTGCGACCAGCCAAGTAACTCGACAGAAAATACCTTACTATTTGTTGCTCAAACTCTTGCCGCACATCTTTTATAACATGCTCAACTCCAAGGGTTACAGCCTTCGAGGTAGCCATCTGCAACATCTGGTCATCGCCTGTAGTATTCAAGGTAAGCGCCGTAACAGACAAGCCTTGCTGGCGCAATATATCAACTGCCGCAACGCTATCCATACCGCCACTAAAGCCTAACAGAACACTCCTAAAATCTCTCTCACCACTCATCTACAAACCTTCGCGTTATTCCCCAAGCGGATTGTGTTCTACACAACCCATTTTCTGGACATAATCAAGGACCTCTCTAAGTCCACCTACAAACTTATCAAAATCCTCCTGATAAACAAATACCTTGTTGCGCTCATTAACAACATTTCCGTCAGCTAAAATCTTTTTACGCAACTCGGTGATACTAATAAAATGGTCATTCGCACGTGTAGTTTTAACATCAATAAAATAGGTACGATGACCAGCTTTAATCATTTTAGTGAAGACAGATTCACCATAGCCTTCAACTGAATCTTTTCGTGATGACAAAAATTCTGATTCCATAATATAATTAAGTTGTTTTTCGACTGCTAAAATTAGACAACTTTTTCCAATTTGGCAAATTTTAACAACTAATTATAACACATATTATCGTCATTTGGAAAGATATTTCTCTTCAGCAATGGCTCAGCCTCAGATTTCCAATTATTTAACAGCCACAACGACTTTTTATAAGATTCACTCACTCGAGGATTGATATATTGGTAATATTCCGACACCGAATACAGCCTTTGTGCTATCATCGCACTAAGTTGTATTTTCATCAATTGTCGCGACTGCTCAAAACCAACATTATCAAAGGCTATACCCTTAGCTTTCGCGCGTTCAGTCAAGTAGCACATATCCTCATCTGCGAGATCAAATTCTACATCAAACTTCTCAAAAGTAGGGTAGTCTATTTCGAGCCGTGAGCGATGTTTATCAAGATAATCAAGCACAAAATCGCTATACACACCCTGTGCTATGATCTTGACCATATAATCACTCACAAGTGTAGTATCCCTACCAACCACCACATCGGGTTTGATACCTCCATCGGCATAGACCACACGCCCCGAACGTAATGTACGATATTCCTTGCGCAAATCAGACGACAAAGTATCTCGTCCTACGGACTGCAAACGCTCGGCATGAGCTTTATAGTACTCTTCTTTATGCCCGCGTTCATAAGGTCGCTGAATAGTTCGTCCCGATGGGGTGTGATAACGAGCAACAGTTAATCGGATAGCCGAACCATCACCTAAAGGTATTTGACTTTGCACCAGACCCTTGCCAAAACTATCATGTCCCACAAGCACACCTCTATCCCAATCCTGAACCGCACCAGCAACTATCTCACTTCCCGAAGCCGAATTCTCATTAATCATCACCACAAGACGGCCATCAAACAAGCCTCCATCTTTTGCGTAATAATATTGAGGCTCGATAACACGTCCTTCCGTTGATACTATCAAACTTTTCTTAGGCAAAAAATAGCCTGCCATTTCAACAGCCTGCTCCAGCAATCCTCCACCGTTATTATCAAGATCCAGAATCAATGCGTCTATATCTCCCAAACCTTCGACAGCCTCGCGAAATTCTTGCATAGTAGTATGTCCAAAACGATTCACCTTAATATAACCAGTTTTATCAGCAGCCAAATACGCCGCATCAACCGTAGTGATTGGAATCTTATTACGTGTAATCGCGAAATACAACACATCCTGAACACCCCGTCTGACTATCCCCACATTTACTACACTTCCCTTTTCGCCTCTTAATTTAGGGGGGACTTCATTACGGCTAACACCTACTACATTTTCGCCGTCGATCTCCACAATACGATCATTTGGCATAACCCCTACACTCTCGGCTGGACCCTGAGCAACAGTACCGACGACTATAATAGTGTCATTCAAGATATTATATTCAACCCCTATACCACTAAACTCGCCATTAAAATTCTCTTGCTCCGACTTCATCTCCGCCTCATTGAGATACGTAGAGTGTGGATCCAACTTCTCCAACATTCCTCGTATGGCACTCTCAACCAGGGGCTGCATATCCACACTATCAACATAATGATTTTGCAGATGACCATATACGCGATTTAACTTCTGAAGTTGTCTCAAACTCGCATTAGAACGCTGAGCCTGCACCACACATGGTAACAGGCTCAACATATATGATATGAAAATTACAACAACTCCTCGTCGCATATTCTATTTTAATATCTCAGCAACCGCATCAAAAGCTACCGTTTGCTGCTCGCCGCTACGCATATTCTTCACCGTAGCTTTTCCCTCTGAAAGTTCATTACTACCAATGATTACTACGTAAGGTATCATACGACGATTGGCATACTCCATCTGCTTCTTCATCTTTGCTGACTCAGGATAAATTTCGGCCGCAACACCTGCATCACGCAAACTCTTGATAATGCGCAACGATGCCAGCTTTTCATCCTCGCCCAGGTTTACGAACAACACCTTAGTTGTAAAGTTCACCTCCTCGGGGAACAAGTCCAAACCTACCATTACATCGTAAATACGGTCGGCACCAAATGAAATGCCCACACCCGAAGTATTTGGCAAGCCGAAGATACCCGTAAGGTCGTCGTAACGACCACCACCACAGATTGAACCAATAGCAAAATCAAGAGCCTTCACCTCAAAGATTGCACCTGTGTAATAGTTCAAACCTCGTGCCAACGAAAGGTCGAGTTCAATTGGAAGCTGCAAACCAAGTTTTTCGACATAGCCAAAAATTTCAGTCATCTCCTCAATACCCTTCACTCCCGTTTCAGAGCAGCCAATAACCTCTGCAAGCTTTGCCAACTTTTCACCATTTGTACCCGCAAGTTCAAGAATAGGCTGCAACTTATCGATAGCTTCAGCCTCCAAGCCACGCTCGGCCAGCTCCGCTTTTACGTTATCAATACCAATCTTCTCCAACTTATCGATAGCGATTGTAATATCCATCATCTTGTCGGCATGACCAATAGCTTCGGCAATACCATAAAGAATCTTGCGGTTGTTCATCTTCAACACCACATTGATGCCAAGTTTTGCAAACACACGTTCTACAATCTCGATAAGTTCCACCTCATTCAAAAGCGAGCGAGAACCAATCACATCGACATCGCACTGGTAAAACTCACGATAACGACCCTTCTGCGGGCGGTCAGCACGCCATACAGGCTGCACCTGATAACGTTTAAATGGGAAACAAATCTCATTCTGATGCTGCACCACATAACGAGCAAACGGAACAGTGAGGTCATAACGTAAACCCTTCTCGCAAATTTTCGATGCATTGCGAACCTGCTCGTCATTCAAACCCGCAGCATAATCACCCGAATTCAATATCTTAAAGAGAAGTTTATCACCCTCGTCGCCATATTTACCCAAAAGGGTAGAGAGATTCTCCATTGAAGGAGTCTCCAGCGGCGCAAAACCATAGGTGCGAAAAACACTCTTTATGGTTTCAAAAATATATGTACGGCGCATCATCTCAGCTGGCGAGAAATCGCGCGTACCCTTTGGAATTGATGGTTTCTGTGCCATAGATATAATTCAAAATTCAAAATTAAGAATTCAAAATTGCTTCTTTACCTCAAGAATCTACACATACGTCATTGCGCAGAGCAACACGACATAACAATCTCCTTGCAACAATCAAACTATTACTGATTCTCGGTCAATTTACGATACTTAACACGCTTTGGTGCTGTATCCATACCCTGAAGTTTCTTCCACTCCTCATACTCAGAGTATGAACCCTCGTAGAATACAACCTTCGAATCACCCTCAAACGAGAGGATATGCGTTGCGATACGATCCAGGAACCAACGGTCGTGCGAGATAACCACAGCACAACCTGCAAAGTTCTCCAAACCCTCCTCCAACGCACGGAGTGTGTTTACATCGATATCGTTAGTAGGCTCATCGAGCAAGAGTACATTACCCTCCTCTTTGAGTGCCAGAGCCAAGTGCAGGCGATTGCGCTCACCACCCGACAACATACCACACTTCTTCTCCTGGTCAGCACCACTGAAATTAAAGCGACCTACATATGCACGCGAAGGAATCTGACGATTACCGAGCGTAATCAAATCGCTATTCTGCGAGATAACCTCATATACTGTCTTCTCGGGATCGATAGACTTATGTTGCTGGTCAACATAGGCCAACTTCACAGTCTGACCCACAGTGAATGTACCCTCGGTAGGCTCCTCCAAACCCATAATCATACGAAATAGGGTAGTCTTACCCGTACCATTAGGGCCAATCACACCCACAATACCCGCAGGTGGCAACGAAAAGTTCAATCCCTCGTATAAAATTCTATCACCAAAGGCCTTCTTAACATCATGTGCCTCGATTACAACATCGCCCAAGCGAGGTCCGTTAGGAATGAAGATTTCGAGCTTCTCCTCCTTCTGCTTTACATCCTCGTTCATGAGCTTGTCATAAGCCGACAGACGAGCCTTGCTCTTGGCACGACGACCCGATGGTGACATACGTACCCACTCAAGCTCGCGCTCAAGGGTCTTACGACGCTTTGACTCCTGCTTCTCCTCCTGAGCCAAACGCTTCGACTTCTGGTCCAGCCAGCCTGAGTAGTTACCCTTCCATGGAATACCCTCGCCACGGTCAAGCTCCAGAATCCATCCTGCTACATTATCCAAAAAATAACGGTCGTGAGTAACGGCAATAACTGTACCCTTATACTGCTGCAAATGCTGCTCCAACCAATCAATTGACTCGGCGTCGAGGTGGTTGGTAGGCTCATCCAACAGCAACACATCGGGCTGCTGAAGAAGCAGACGACACAAAGCCACACGACGGCGCTCACCTCCCGACAAAACCTTTACACTTTGGTCGGGATCGGGACAACGCAAAGCATCCATAGCACGCTCCAAGACGCTATCAAGCTCCCAGCCATTTACCTGGTCAATCTTCTCGTATAGTTCACCTTGACGTTCTATGAGAGCATTCATCTCATCATCCGACATAGGTTCACAGAGCTTCATATTGATATCCTCATACTCTTTCAAAAGGGCAACAGTAGCTGCACATCCCTCCTCGACAACCTCCTTCACAGTCTTGTTGTCGTCGAGTTGAGGTTCCTGCTCCAAGTAACCTACCGAGTAACCTGGGGCAAACACCACCTCGCCTTGATAGTTTTTATCGATACCTGCGATAATCTTCATCAGGGTCGATTTACCCGAACCGTTAGGAACGATGATAACGATCTTTGCTCAATAGAAGAAAGATAGGTAGATGTTAGTCAACACCTTTTTCTGGTTGGTGAGAGTCTTTGAGACACCCACCATGGAAAAGATAATTTTTTCGTCTGCCATA
>JAGBTO010000041.1 GCA_017631285.1 Alistipes sp. | reverse complement strand
CGTCGAACAATACAACAGTGTTAGCATTGTCCTCAGCGGGAGCCTCAGCCTTCTTTGCACCGTTGCCACCGCAACTTGCAAGCATAGATACCATAGCGGCCATCATCAAAATTTTCTTCATTGTGTGTAATTTGTTATTTTAGTTAAACCTATTTAGGCATATCGGTAAGCTTCCAACCCTCGCGGTAGTTGTGCTTGATCATCTCAGCAACGAACTCCTGTGCGTTGATAGGATCGGTGTACTTAGTTGTGAATGTGGGGTGACCATCCTTCACTGAGAAGCTATCCTCGGTTATGATACGGATAGTCTCATCGGGCTTGATGTTGGTAAAGCGCATGTTAGCACCGTCCCACTCCAAAGTCTTGTGAAGGCTCTGCAAACGTACAGCCAATACACCCATAACAACCATCTCGTTGAAAGGACCGGCCTCTGAGAAGTCAGAGTTAGTCTTTGTACGAGAGTTCTTGTTCTCCTTACAAGCGCGGATCCAATCCTTACCGTGTGAGAGCTCGACGTGGCGCGCACGCTTGGGAGTAGAGGGCTTACGACCTGAAAGCAGGTAGGGGTTACGACCGTAACAACCGCATACAAGGATATCCTTTGTACCGTAGAAGATTGCACCGCCACCACCATCGTTGAGGTTCTTGCCGGGCTCCAATCCCTCGGGACGAGGAGGAGTCAAGCCACCATCATACCATGTAACTGTAACCTCGGGAAGCTTAATGTTGTGGATGCTACCACGCTCGGGGTAAACCAACTTAACCATCTGTGCGTTAGGAGCGTAGTCGGTAAGAAGTGTAGTAGATGAACCCTCAACCTTTGTGGGATACTGCAACTTCAAAGCCTTGAATACGGGGTGGAGGATGTGGCAAGCCATATCACCCAATGCACCTGTACCGAAGTCCCACCAGCCACGCCAGTTCCAAGGCTGGTAAATCTGGTTGTAAGGACGATATTTAGCCGGACCGAGGAAGAGATCCCAGTTCAAAGTCTCGGGGATAGGATCAGCCTGAGTGGGAACCATCAAGCCCTGAGGCCAGATAGGACGGTCGGTGAAAGCATCTACGCGAGTAACCTCACCAATCTCACCATTCCAGATCCAGTTACATACGGTCTCAACACCAATATCTGATGAACCCTGGTTACCCATCTGGGTAGCAACGCCAGTCTTTGCAGCAAGCTTAGTGAGCAGACGTGACTCATATACAGAGTGAGCCAAAGGCTTCTCAGTATATACGTGCTTGCCCATCTCCATAGCAGCAGCAGTTACGATAGCGTGTGAGTGGTCGGGAGTAGCACACATAACGGCATCGATCTGATTGCCAATCTTGTCGTACATCTCACGCCAGTCCCAGAAGCGCTGTGCCTTGTTATACTTCTCAAACTGTCCCTTGGCATAGTTCCAGTCGGTATCGCACAATGCGACGATGTTCTCCTCAGCCAAGTCGCTCAGAACGCTTGCACCACGTCCGCCGACGCCGACACCTGCGATGTTCAACTTGTCAGATGGAGCCTTGTGTCCGAAAGCCGCTCCCATTACGTTGTTGGGAACAACGGTCATTGCTGCCAGACCTGCACCTGAGGTCTTCAAAAAGTCAGCTCTTGAGATCTTCTTTGACATGTTATTAGTTTTTTAGGTTAATAAAGGTTTTATTTTAAGCTTTTTGCTTTTTCGTTTTAGGTTTTTCGCCTATGTGTTTCGCTCATTAAAAGCGTACACTGGGTAGGTTTCTTACGTTTTGCAGGCTACGCTCCACACAATTCTTTGGTGGCAGAGAGTAACTGCTCACTTCGATAATGATATCCTTCACGCCCGAACGGATGCCCTCGGCGATAATCTTCTCGAAGTCTATCTTGCCACTCTCGCATGCTGTGCCGTAGTCGTGGATGTGCAACAACTCTACACGATTGCCCAACGTTTTGAGCAGTTCTGTAACCTCATTTCCCGCCTCCGTAGCCTCGCGCGTATCAATTTCGAATTTTACCTTCGCGGCATCGCACTCAGCCGCTATACGGTCGAATATCGACACATGCTGATTTGCGCTCTGGTTCTCTTCCGCGCTTGACTTGTTTTCCTTGCGGAGAAACTCCTCCTTGCGTGGATGGAAGCAGAATTGTATATCGCGCTCTGCGGCCAGCTCTCCAATAAGGTTGAAGTAGGTGATATATTCACTTACAACCTCCTTGGTGGGGTAGTCGGGTAGGCGAGACATAGTCACATAACGACATCCCATCGCCTGTACATTATCCAGTGCCTTTTGCCACCACACAACGTTTGGGTCAGGCTTGGGCTCTTGTGATGTCTCCTGCTCGTTATTCTGCGGCTCTGCATCCTGGGGCGTCTGCTGCTCGGTCACTGGATGCTCATACAATTTATTTATATGTGCGCCTCTGATTTTAAGACCAGAGCCATCAGCCAACTCCTTTACGCGTGTTGCAGGCAGGTTGTGAACCTTTCCTGCACCGTATGCGCCCACCTCGATGAAGGCATAGCCCATCTCGGCCACGTCGTAAATAGTACCCTGAGGGTCTTCATACATAGCCGCATCGAGCGATGGCAGGAACAGACCTATGTCGGTCTGTATGTTGCTCAGCGCCTCATCTACTGCCTCGGTGAATGAGTCTGCGGCATGTTTAAGCCCAACTATGGATTGAGCCACCTCTATGAGCGATGATAGCCCATGCTTGAAAAATCCAAGTCTATCCATCGGGTCGGGTGTTAAGCCTTACGATTACTCCTCTTGCTTGGGCATGAAGCGACGCATGATCTCCAACTCTTCTTCAGAGCTCTCGCTAACACCATATGTAACCTCGTGCTCTTCGAGTATAGAGTAGTCACCAGGATTGGGGTTGTCGGGTGCCTCATCGGTCTGCTCGCCACTCTTAGGAGCAGATTGCTCTGCTGGCTTCTCAGCTTCCGTAGCATCCTCAGCCTCTGTCTGATTCTCAGCCTCTGTTACCTCGGCAATCTCGTCTGATGTGTTCTCCTCGGCATTAACTGCGCTCTCCTCTGCTGGCTCAGTGTTCTGAGGCTCCTCAGCGGTTGTCTCAGTCTGTTGCTCTGCTGTCTGCTCGGTAGCCTCCTCGCTATTCTGCTTCTCAGCCTCAGCCTTTGCCTGAGCCTCTTTCTCTGCGGCCTCCTGCTCGGCTTTGGCCTTTGCTTCGGCCTCGGCTTTCTCGGCTTCTACCTGTGCCTGATATGCAGCCTCCTCCTGCTCGCGACGCTTCTCGATACGCTCGGTGATGCCGATGCCGTACTCGTATAGTGCATAGCATGGGACGAAGATAAGCACCTGACTCACAACGTCGGGAGGTGTAATCACAGCGGCGAAGATAAGAAGTGCTGCAACAGCTACACGGCGATACTGACGCATGCCTTTTGCTGTTACAATACCCATCGTTGCCAACAGGCGAATCAACAGGGGCAATTGGAAAGCGATGGCAGCAGCAAACGAAACACTGATAACCGTACTCATGAACGAGCTAACGTCGATGATGTTGCTGATCTGGTCGCTAACCTGATAGTTACCCAAAAAGTTGATAGCCAAGGGAGAGATGATGTAGTAACCGAACAACAAACCCATGATGAACCATATGGGAGTCTCGATTACATAGCGTATGCTCTGCTTGCGCTGACGTGGTGGGATTGCGGGCTTAACGAAGAGCCACAACTCGTAAATCAGGTATGGGAATGCGATGATGAATGCGCCTACGACAGAACTCTTGATATGCAGGAGGAACTGACCGGCCATCTTGTTGTTGAACAAATCCACATTTTCGGGGTGGATCCTCAATGCCTCGGTACCCATCAACTCTGCCAACCAAATGAAGAATCTGTTGGTAGGGAATGTCTCGCGTATGGGTGCGAAAACAACGTCCAACACAATACCCTTCAACGCGAATAACACGATGAAGAGCAGTGCAAAAATAATTGCTACGCGGACCAAAATCTTTCGCACCTCGTCGAGGTGTTCGCCGAAAGTCATCTCCGCTTCGTCATGAATCTGTGTATTACTCATTTTACCCTATGCACGTCACTATTAATATGTTACTCCTCCTTCTTGGGCTCAGACTTTACCTCGGGCTTCTTGTCCTCCTCGGGAGCAGTAGCGGTGTTTACAGCATCCTTGAACTCGCGGATACCACGACCTGCACCACGCATCAACTCGGGCAACTTCTTACCACCAAACAAAAGCAACAGTGCTACTACGATAAGTAAAATCTCGCTGGTACCAAGACCACCAATAAGCAATAATTCCATAATAAATCTATTTTTTAATTTGTTAAATAATTATTTATGTACATTTTCAACCCGAAAGATACGAACAAAAATCCATTATACCAACTCAATGTGTTATTTTTTTAGTATAAATGAATTGATAATTTTGTTGTGATTACTCGTTATAGCGTATGGTTTTGGAGATTGGGTGAAGGTTGTTCTTTCGATGCCGATGGAATGAAAATGTATATGAGAACAAAAGACCTTCCACCGCTATTAAGGTCTCACGCTACCACAAAAAAGATGAAACACTTTCGGATTTCCTCTATGGTAGGAGATTGCATCGAAACCTCTAATCCATTCCTGAAAGACTTTGAGGTTGTTATCTTTTTATGGAGTGGATAGAAAGCCCCGCCCTTTGTCAAAGGGAGGGGACAGAGGGGCGGGAATGTAGGTATAGTTGAGGACATAAGTCCTCCTCCCGCAACGAAAAAAGGAGAAACTTTTAAGTTTCCCCTTTTGAGTAGAACTTCTCATCGAAATTTCTAACCCATTCCTGAAAGACTTTGAGGTTGTTATCTTTTTATGGAGTGGATAGAAAGCCCCGCCCTTTGTCAAAGGGGGGGGACAGAGGGGAGGGAATGTAGGTATAGTTGAGGACATAAGTCCTCCTCCCGCAACGAAAAAAGGAGAAACCTTTAAGTTTCTCCTTTTGAGTAGAACTTCTCATCGAAATTTCTAACCCATTCCTGAAAGACTTTGAAGTTGTAATTCTCTTTGTAGAGTGGATTGATGAAAAAGTTCCAACTTGCCGATAAAATTTCTTGACTTTGAAATATGAGCCTGCTATATTTTAGCAGTTTTATACCAAACTGCGCCGATGGTGTCGGTGTGGTTCTAAATAATTTTATTAAATATAAATATATAATGATAAGCAAAAATGACAAAAAGAGTTTTGTTTTTTACGACAGTTTTCTGTCGGCGATGAAGCACCTCAACGATGCCGAGTTTCGTGAGTGTGTATTGAGAATTAGGGATTATGCTCTTGACGGAGTAGATGAGGAGAGTAGTAGCCCTATGGTGAATGTAATAATGGAGTTAGTGAAACCAAACCTCGACTCGGCCAGGCGGCGGTATATGGCGAGCGTTGAGAATGGTAAAAAGGGTGCTGAATACGGAAAATTAGGTGGCGCACCGAAGGGTAATCAGAACGCCCGCAAAAAACAACCCCTAATTCAACCCCAGAAACAACCCCTTGATGAGGATGTTAATGTAGATGTTGAAGAAGATGTAAATGAAGAAGTAAATGTAAATGGCGATGATGATGGGGATAACCCATCAGGGACAATAGGTTTTCAATCTTCTTTTTCTAATTCTTCAATAGGTTTTCAAGAAGAGGAAATCGAGAACGATAGTGAACGATTGGAAGAAAAAGAAGAAAACAATGAAAGAAATCTGGGATTTGACTTCAAGGGTTTCGAATTTGTTGCGGCGAGCGAGGAAGAAAACCATATAAACTCCAAGAGTGAAAGTAATAATACTCCTCCCGTCAGCCCTTGTTCTGATGAGGGAGCAGGTTCTTCCGCCGCCCGCCGTCCGAAAAAAGAGCCAGGAATGAGCATAGACGAGTATCATCAGATGTGCTTTGAAAAGAATATTGATAAACTTGTACTAATGCGTTTAGGTAAGATTCCCAATGATGACTCTCTGTTTTGGCGTACGGTGGAATTGCACAAACGAATATTCAGAAACAATGATGAGCAGATAGCAGTTATGGCTCTGCATCAAGCAATCAAGGAACTATGCAATGACTCGAATTAGTGTATTCAACCTACGGGTGTATTCAGAAAAATCGGCAGTCGCAATTAAGTGACTGCCGTTTTCTGTATTCGGATTATTCAAAGAGTTATCTGACTAACCAGATGCTCATTGTAAGGTTACTTATTCAAAGTAAACTCAAACCTAAGACCGCCATTGGGTCTATTTGTGACGATGATTGTGCCGCCGTGGAATTGGACAGCGTGTTTTACAATGGCAAGTCCGAGACCTGTACCGCCCTTTTGGCGGGAGCGACCTTTGTCCACACGATAGAATCGCTCAAAGAGGTGTGATAGGTGTTTCTGTTCAACACCCTTACCATCATCCTCAAAGCAGATGCGGCACAGCTTCTCATTGTTTTCGAGTAGCGATATATAGATGTTCCTACCCTCGGAATAGGCAATGGCATTCTCGGTTAGGTTGCGGAAAATGGAGCCAATCAACGATGGATTGCCATCAATGACAACCTCGTCGCCAAAATCGGTATGGAGCAGCAAGCGTTCATCTTCGGGCAACATATCCAGTTCCTTAGCCACCTCATCAATTATATCGTTGATTACAACTCTCTCCTTGCCTATTAGTGCGCTGCCATCCTCCATTCTTGTTATTAGTGATACATCGTTAAGCAGTCGGCGAAGGCGGTCATTGTTTGTATAGCATCTCTCGATAAGTTCCTGGCGCTTCTCCTCACTGAGATTGATGCCCGAGAGCAGAGTTTCAAGGCACACTTGAATGGATGCTACGGGGGTTTTTAGCTCGTGGTTAATGTTGTTTGTCAGCTGTCGTTTAAGACGATTCTGTTCTTGTTCCGCTTCGTAACGATTAACTCTCTCTATATCCTTCCCAAGTTTGCGAGTGGTAAAGTATGCCACAACGCTCATAGCAAGCGTGATGGAAATCATCACAACCAGAAATGACCAGTCCGCTTCGAGCAGGTCTTGCAAGGTGCCTGAATATGGAATGGCTGTGCGGACAACAACTCGTTCCCCTCGTGTTGCAGAGTAAAAATAGTTACGTCCGTCACTTGTCGAGTGTCTGCTTATGTTATACCCCTCACCTCTTATGAGAGCATTCGCCACCTCGGGGCGACCTCGGTGGTTGTCAAGCGAATCGAGCGATATGATATTATCGTAGATAACAGCACCCGTAAGTGTGATAATCGATATTCGCAACTCTTCAAAAGGCTTGTCGTGCGTAGCGATATAATCTTCATACGGTTCACCCTCTTCGACCGTAGCGAGCAGATGGCGATTATACTGCTGCAACTGGGCATTCAAGAACTCCGACTTATACTCTTTCTCTCTTATATATTGATATCCAACAAAGCATAGCACCATTGCCCACGAGAAGGCTATGAGTTGCAAAAAGAGTCGCTTGTGATATGATTTTTTAGTCTCGGAAGCCATAGCCAAAGCCTGAACGGGTTACGATATATGAGCCGTATGCGCCAATCTTCGAGCGCAGGCGTGTGATGTTTACATCAATTGTGCGGTCAAGAACGACAACCTCATCGCTCCACACTCTATTAAGGATTTGCTCTCGTGAGCATATCTTTCCACGATGTTGAATCAAATAGGCGAGCAACTCAAACTCCTTGCGTGCGAGCTTTACCTCCTCGCCATCGACCGTGCAACGCTTAAACTCTAAATCGAGGCAAAGACCCTCAACCACTAAACGATTTTGTTTTTCAGCCGACACATTACTGCCTTTGTGGGATGCCGCTCTTCGCAAAACACTCTTAACTCGTGCTATGACATTACGCACAGTGTAGGGCTTCATAATATAGTCATCGGCACCGAGGTTGAGTCCCATAACCATATCGTCCTCGGTATCACGAGCCGTGCAAAAGATGATTGGGATATCAGCCGTAGCAACATCGTTTTTCAACATCTTAGCCATCTTGATACCGCTTATTTCGCCCATCATAATATCGAGTAGAATGAGCGAATACTCTTTTATATTGTAGCCGAGAGCCTGTTCAGCACTAAATGCCACATCTACATCATACCCCTCATTTTCGAGGTTTAGTTTCAACACCTCGCACAAGGTCTCCTCGTCATCCACTATCAATATGCGTTCTGCTGCCATATACTTATAATTATAAGATTGCAATGCAAAATTACGGAGATTTGACAAATGATGTAATACCCCAAAATAGATTTAACAAAAATGTAATAATTTTTCCAAAAATAGATGCATTTAACGAAAGACTAATCTTTTTGAAACATTTATGAAACAATTTCACAATTTCTTTGCAATTGAAAATTCATATAAATTTTATGGGAATATTACAAATCTTTACATTATTAGGAGCATTGGGTATGTTCCTCTACGGAATGAACCTGATGAGTTCAGGATTGCAGAAAGTAGCTGGTGAGAAGTTGCGTGGATTTCTTTCAGCAATGACATCTAACCCGCTGAAGGGTGTTTTGACAGGCGTTGGTGTTACTTCCGTCATTCAGTCATCGTCAGCGACAACGGTAATGGTGGTTAGTTTCGTTAATGCGGGACTCCTTACCCTTACACAGGCTATCAGCGTTATTATGGGTGCCAATATCGGCACTACCATCACCGCATGGATGGTATCTTGGCTGGGTTTTAAGGCGGATATATCAACTCTCGCCATTCCCTTGATGATATTCGGTTTCCTTTTCTCAAACTCGAAAAGAGATAAGCGTAAGAATATAGGTGAGTTAATAGTTGGTTTCAGCCTTTTGTTCCTTGGTCTATCGTTTATGAAGGAGTCGGTACCCGATTTGCGTCAGACTCCCGAGGTGTTGGAGTTCGTTACAGCTTGGTCGGCTCACGGCTTTGGTTCGGTGTTGTTGTTCCTCGCTTTTGGTACAATCCTTACACTTGTATTGCAGTCATCATCGGCAACGATGGCTATCACTCTCATTATGCTGAGTATGGGTTGGATACCATTTAATATGGCTTGCGCAATGGTGTTGGGTGAGAATATCGGCACAACTATCACTGCCAACATCGCCGCATCGATTGGTAATACTCAGGCCAAGCGTGCCGCTATGTCGCACACCATATTCAATGTATTCGGCGTAGTATGGGCTTTGTTGCTCTTTACTCCATTCTTAAAATTGGTAGGCATAATCACTGAGAATCTTTTTGGCCTGCCTAATCCTACAGCCGAGGGTTTTGCTGTTAGCGACTCTGCATCGGCCGAGGGTACGGCTGCGCTGTATGGTCTTTCAATGCTTCATACGCTTTTCAATGTAACCAACACACTGATTTTGGTTTGGTTTACGGGCTGGATTAGCAAGGCGGTATGCTGGATTATCCGCACACCCGAGAATCAGGAGAAGGAAGTATTCCGCTTAAAGTATATCTCGGCAGGTCATTTGGCTACGCCCGAGTTGAGCGTGGAGCAGGCATTCGACGAGATTATCCACTTTGCCAAGATTTCAAAGAATGGTACCAACTATGCAAAGTCGGCTATCAACGAGACCGATAGTGATAATTTTGAGACACTGAGGGGTAAGTTGGTGAAGTATGAGGAGATTTCAGACCGTATCGAGTTTGAGATTGCTTCGTTCCTCAATGGTGTAACGGCTGAGGAGATTAGTGCTGGCACATCAATGCAGATTAAATCGATGTATAAAATCATCGGTGAGTTGGAGTCGCTGGGTGATTCTGGCGAGGCTATTAGCCGCATTTTGTCGAGAAAAAATGTACACAAGAAGTCATTCGATGCCGAGGCGATTAAGAACCTCAATATTATGATTGATGCTGTGCTCTATGCATACGATGTGATGATTGAGAATTTGGAGGCAGCCCACAAGGGCACATTGACCAACATTGTGAATGCTTACAATGCCGAGTCTCATATCAACGCTCTGCGTAACAATTATCGTGAGGCGGTGGTTGAGGAGATTGACAATGGCAGCAAGAGTTACCAAACGAGCGTTTACTATATGGATATTATGAATGAATTGGAGCATATGGGTGACTATATGATTAATGTCTCACAGGATTTGGAGCGAGCATTCATTCACAAATAGTAAGATTGTCATTATATGGCGTGGAGCGTGTCCAGGATTTGGGCACGCTCTTTTTGTTTCATACTGTTATGGATTCTTAACTAAAGCCTAATTGTTTTGAAACATTTATGAAACTTTACGACCATACTTTTGCGGTGTGGAAAAAAGAAACAGACATTAACTTAACAACATTAGTTAATTATGAAGAAAGTGGTAATCTTGGCGAGTTTATTAGCCTGCATTGGTATCAATGCACAGGCACAAGATGCCAAAACCGTAGAGCCTAAGGGAAAGGCTATTATTAATGTTTTTGGAAACTTTCACACGGGTTTCGGGGCTGAGAATGATGACCGAGGCTTTTCGATGGACAGAAGCTATTTCGGTTATCAGTACGATATGGGCAATGGCTTGTCGTTTAAGGTCGTGATGGATGTTGGCAAATCAAGTGATGTGGACGATTTGCAGCGTGTGGCATACATCAAGAATGCACAGGTGAGTTGGAAGCACAACCGCCTTACATTGAACGGAGGTCTTATTTCGACCACAAGTTTCAAGGTGCAGGAGGACTTTTGGGGCTATCGCTATATGAAGATGGTGCTGCAGGATTACTACAAGTTTGCAAGCAGTGCCGACCTGGGTATCTCGGCATCATACAAGTTCGCCGATTGGGTGTCGGGAGATGCTATCGTGGTGAATGGTAATGGTTACAAGAAATTGCAGGTAAATGATGGATTGCTCTATGGTATGGGCTGGACTTTCAAGCCTGTAAAGGGACTCACCCTGCGCTTGTACGGAAGTTATAACGAGGGCGACAAAGTCTCTGCCGAGGACACCTATGTATATGCAGCCTTTGCAGGATACAAGAACGACTACTTCTCTTTGGGCGCAGAGTATAACATTATCCAGAATATGAACAATGTCGAGGATGCTGATTTGGCGGGTGTATCACTCTATACTACGGTCAAATTGGGCAAGAAGGTGAATGCCTTTGCACGCTACGACAACATCTGGTCGAAGAATGATTGGAACATCAAGAAAGATGAATCAACCTATATGGCGGGTGTTGAGATTCGTCCTTGCAAGTATGTGAAAATTGCACCTAATTTCCGCTACAATGCGCCAAAGGGTAGCGATATTAAAGACCAGTACTACTTGTATGTAAGCTGTTTCTTTGGTTTCTAATAATTGTAATTAACTATCAATAAAAGTAATATGAAAAAGATTTTTAAGTCAGTCGTGACAATGGTCGCAGCCTTTACAATGGTATCTTGCGGCGGTAATGCAACAAATGGAGTGCGTGAGGCTCAGGAGCTCTCGGGTGCTGGTGCAACATTCCCTCTTCCTTTCTACAATGTTGTGTTTGAGAATTTCTCACAAGTAAACGGTGATGTGGT
>JAGBTO010000040.1 GCA_017631285.1 Alistipes sp. | reverse complement strand
TACCCTTGAGGTTGAGGCGTGTATTGATAGGATACTTTGTGAGAATCTCACGTACCTTGTCCATGCCCTCGTCGAGGTCGATATCAACGGCTGGGGTCATTGCTGGAGCCTGTGCAGGGAGGAAGCGTGCTGGGTTCTTCTCCAACTTCTCGACAAAGATACCCTCTGGAGTAATCTTCGCCTTGATGTTACGGTCAGCCGAGCAGCTAACGCCAATAGCCACAGGGCAGCTTGCTGCGTGACGTGGAGCGCGGATTACGCGTACGTCGTGAACGTAGTACTTACCACCGAACTGAGCACCCATGCCCATCTCCTGGCACATTTTGGTGATCTTCTCCTCCCACTCCAAATCGCGGAAGCAGCGACCGCCCTCGTTACCCGATGTTGGCAGGTGGTCGAGGTAACCAGCCGAAGCCTTCTTCACAGTTGAAAGACACATCTCTGCCGATGTTCCTCCGATACATACAGCCAAGTGGTAGGGAGGACAAGCCGATGTACCCAAATCCTTCAAATGATCCTTGAAGAATGCCACGAGCGACTTCTCATTCAAGAGAGCCTTTGTCTGCTGGTAGAGGAATGTCTTGTTAGCCGAGCCACCGCCCTTGGTGATGAACAGGAACTCATACTCCATTGAGCCTGGGTGACCAGCGTAGATGTCAATCTGTGCTGGGAGGTTTGTGCCTGAGTTCTTCTCCTCGGTCATAGTGAATGGAACAACCTGTGAATAACGGAGGTTGCGCTCCTTATATGTTTCGTAAACACCCTTTGCGATGCACTCTGCGTCGTCAGCACCTGTGTAAACATCCTCGCCCTTGTGACCGATACAGATAGCTGTACCTGTGTCTTGGCAAGTAGGAAGCTCACCCTCGGCAGCTGTAGCCTGGTTCAAAAGCATGGTGTAGGCAACAAACTTATCGTTGTCTGAAGCCTCAGGGTCCTCCAAAATGTTAGCCAACTTCTGGAGATGTGATGGACGAAGGTAGAATGATACGTCGCTGTAAGCACGTTTTGAGAGAAGCTCAAGACCCTTAGGGTCAACCTTCAAAATCTTACGACCGTCGCACTCAACGACCTTCACATAATCTGTAGTGAGAAGCTCATACTCTGTTGTATCCTTCTCGATTGGATAGGGTTCCTGATAGATGAAATCAGTCATAGTGAATGAAAAGTTTTATTTGTTTTTGTTAAATGTTTGCTTGCGAGTCACAATATCCTCACAAAGTTAGAAAAAATTGTGGAATAAATCAATACTCGATGAAATATAACAATAATGAAGTGGTAATTTTGGGGGTATACATTTTTTTCGGGAACATATAATTTAGTAATGTTACGTCATTGCGGGGAGTGATGTGTATTTACAATATTAAAGTAAGTACCCTATTTTTTTGTTTTTATGCAAATTTTGACTAATTTTGAAAAAGTATATTCTAAAATATGACTGAACGCCTTACATACCCTGTCCTCCGTTGTAATCTGTTCGGGGGGGGGGTATCTTGCTGAATATCAGCAAGATAGCGCACGCATCATGTAATCAGCACGACATATTTCCACTTTTTTACCTCACATCGCACGATGTGGGGCAGTTGTGTTTTGTCTAATATTTAATTTCAAACTTTACAACTATGAAAAATTACTTACTATCAATTTTGGCGGCGGTAGCTGTTTTATGCACCGCTTGTGGAGGAGATGATGAGCCAGCCAAAGTCAATGCTACAGGAGTGAAGCTCGACAAGGCAATGGTTGTTTTGGAGGTTGGCGAGAGCACCACCGTAAAAGCCACACTCGCGCCAGAGAACGCCACCAACAAAAAGGTTAAATGGGCTGTTAAGAACGCCGCTATAGCCACCGTTAATAATGGTGTGGTTAAGGGCGTAGCCGTAGGCGAAACCGAGCTTACCGCTACCACCGTTGATGGCGGTCATACCGCAACTATCCCCGTAAAGGTTGTATCCGAGAAGGTGGCGGTGGAGGGTATTGGCATGATATATCCCCTGGTGATTAAAGAAGGACAAGAGGGCGATATCACTATTGGTTTTAGTCCAATAAATGCAACAAACACCAATGCAACTATTACTTTGAGTGACCCCAATGTATTATCTATTGAATATAAAGGTAATAACCAGAACCCAATGTTACCATCATCTTGGCCGTGCTACACCATCAAGGGATTGAAGGCCGGCAAGTGTAACATTAAGGCCGTTAGTGAAGATGGAGGTTTCGAGGAAGAAAATACTGTTACAGTACATCCTATTATTAATGTTACCGAAATCAAGATTGTCCCTGAAAATGCAACAATCGGGTTGGGCGAGACAAAGCAATTTGCTGCAACAATAATGCCCTCTAATGCCGACAACAAAGAGGTTGAATGGAGTAGTAGCGACACTTCGATTGCAACCGTTGATGCTAACGGCTTGGTAACGGGTGTAGCAAAGGGCGAGGCAACCATCACCGCCACAGCCAAAGATGGCAGCGGAGTAAAAGGCTCGGCAACTATTACCGTTGTGGGTGAAAAGCCCACAAGCATCACAGTTGATGGAAAAAACTATGTTAAGCGTTTAACTTGGCATGGTAAGAAAATAGAGATTGTTCCAGATATGACTCCGGTAAGCGCAGACCTTTCTACTTTAACTTGGACTGTGAGTGATTGGAAAACTCAAAATCCTTGTACTTGCAAAATAGAAGCAAAAAAAATCACAGTGGAATCTAATTTAAGTCACTATCCATATCAGTTTGAAAGTGTTGTTAATGGTAGCACTACATATGGTAGTATAAATGACCGGTTTGACTTTACCGTCTATTTCCGAACACATGCTATTTTCTCAAATCATTTCGAGGAGACAAAGCAAAGAATCGATTTAAGTTTACCAAATACGCCTATTCAAATTAGTGCTGATTTGGTAGAGTTGCCTTACAATGTCAATGCGGGTACGTTGTATTTTGAAGCATATTGCCCCCCGATTGAATATTATGCTAGCGCCTCTCCTATGTGGACGCAATTCCCCGAGGCCTACATCCCTACCTCGGAATATACCTTGACATCAAGTGACGAAACAAAGTGGAAGGTTACAAAGGTTAGCGAGAGTACCTATAAAATTGAAGACCTTGCCCCATCAAACTACAAAGAGATAGATTTGACATATACTTGTGGAGAATTTTCATTTACCCGTAAGTTTAAGGTTGTTCCAAAATAGTTTTACAATATAAAATTTATGATGATAGAAGGTGCCCGAATGGAGCACCTTCTGTTATTAGATAATATTCCGTGTATGTTTTATATATTACTATAAGCTTTGTTTATTGATGTATAATGATTAACGATAAAAAATCGTTGCTTTCGGTTGCAGGCGGTGCTATTTTTGCAATAGAAAACAGAAAAGACGTAAAACTACTTAAAACTATAAAGCTATGTTATCACAGAAAATGCAGAGTGCTTTGAATGCACAAATCAACGCCGAGATGTGGTCGGCATATCTCTATCTCTCGATGTCAATGGCGGCTGCCGACAAGGGTCTGAAGGGTGTGGCGAATTGGTTTGCAATTCAGTTTAAGGAGGAGCAGGACCATGCGCAGATATTTATCAACTATGTGCTCTCGCGTGGCGGCAGAGTGTTGTTGGAGCCTATCGCGGCGGTTGATACAGAGTGGGATAGCGCACTTGCAATGTTCGAGCAGACGCTCACTCACGAGCAGAAGGTCACCTCGCTCATAAACGACCTATATAACCTGGCTATCGAGGAGAAGGACCACGCAACGCGTTCGATGCTCACCTGGTTTGTGGATGAGCAGGTTGAGGAGGAGGACAGCGCACGTGATATTATCGACCAGCTGCGAATGATTGATTGCAACAAGCTTGGCTTGTATATGATAGACAAGGAGATGGCGGCAAGGGTGTATTCAACCCCAACGCCTCTGGTTAAGGAATAATAAATGGTAAGTAAAGTAAAGGTTAATGAAGGCACTAGGGAGAGTTTCGACTCTCCCTAGTGTGTTTTACATTAATCCTATGTTCTTTATGAAGATATAGATAATCAACAATGGTGTGATATATCGCAGTGTGAAGCGTAGCAGTGGGTAGGCTCTGCCCTTCAACTCACCATAGTTGGTTATTTCGTTACGCAGGAAGTCGGGTTTCATCCACCACACCACGAAGATACAGGTCAAAAGACCTCCCAATGGCATAAGTATGTTTGCCGTTACATAGTCGAAAAGGTCGAAGCACGATGTATTCTCCAACTTCAAGCCTGCGAAGTCGATGTCAAAGACCCAGAACAGTGAGAGCATACAAAGTGCAATGGAGAGTGCTGATGTGATGTAGGTAGCTCTCTTGCGAGATAGCTTGTGCTCCTCGGCGAAGTATGCTGTCAGCACTTCGTGGAATGAAATGGTTGAGGTGAGTGATGCTAATGTGAGCAGCAGGAAGAATGTAGCTGACCATAGCGACGCCAAAGGCATATCCTTAAAAATCTCGGGCAGCGTATTGAAGATGAGCGACGCACCCTCGGTTGGCTCCAATCCTGCGCTGAAAACGGCTGGAAAGATTACCAAACCTGCCAATACTGCCACCAGCAGTGTGAGCAATGCAACACTCAAAGAGGTATTTGTTAGGTTGTTGTTCTTCTTGAAATATGACGCATAAGTTACCATACAACCCATTCCCACCGACAAGGAAAAGAATGCCTGACCGATGGCTGTGAAGATGGTATTGGCAGAAAATGCCTCCTTGAAATTTGGATTAAGGAAGAATCGGTATCCTTCAACTGCACCGGGCATAAATGCTACACGCACAGCCATAATTATTAGAATGATGAACAGCGCAGGCATCATAACCTTTGACGCTTTTTCGATTCCCTTTTCTACACCTCGTATGATGATAAGGTGGGTGAGCAAGATGAATACAATGGTGTAGATTGCCTGTCGTGGTGATGCCTGGAAGGCTGTAAACTGTTCAGAGAATGGAATGCCCGACGAGTAGAGTCCGCTGAACGAACTTACCATATATTCCAACGACCAGCCTGCCACGATGTAGTAGTAGCCCGAGATTAGCAACGCCCCCAGAACTCCGTTGTAGCCCAGCCATCGCCAAGGGCGTGAGAGCGAGCGAAAACCACCCACAGCATTGAGTTTTGTAGCACGGCCCACGGCAAACTCGCCAAGCATGACTGGTATGCCCACTACAAAGACACACAACAGATATACCAGCAAAAACGCAGCGCCACCATTTTCGCCTGCCATATATGGGAAACGCCAGATGCTACCCAATCCGATTGCCGAACCCGCCGAAACGAGTATTGCACTTAACTTGCCTCCAAACGAGGCTCTTGTTTGTTCGCTCATAATATTTTAACCTAACAATGTTGCAAAGATAGTGAAAAAACGCATTTCTATTCTTGTGATTGTGAATTTGATGAAAAAAGTATGTGTTTTTATATGGTTCATAATATAATTAATGACTTGCAGCTGCAGGATGATATGTCGATGTCTCAGCTTGAGATGAAGCTCTTTATGATGGGGCTGGGGGTAAGTGTTAAGAACATACGTTTTGTGGATAGAGTAACGCAGGACAATATGACCCTTAAGGTGGAGTTTGCCGATAGCAATATGTCGGTGTATGACTTTTTAAAAGTAAATAATAAGTAACTCACGCTCGCTGCAAATAAAAATAATATAGGCTACGAAATTGCTTCGTAGCCTATATTGTTTTTATCCTTTCAATGTGACGCTTACTCTGCCAACCTTACCTCCGAGGGGAGGGGCTAGTTTTGTCACCCGACACTCTACTTCGACAATCTGCGGATAGTGTTGCTTGATGGCCGAGATGATGTTCTGTGCCACAGCCTCGATGGTGCGGCAGGTCTTACGCATTACCTCGCGCACAATCTCATATACGGTGAGATAGTTTACTGCCTTCTCCACCGCATCCTCATCTGCCACGCAGCCAAGCTCGGTGGTGATATTCAAGTCCACCATAAAGCGGTTGCCAACCTTCTGCTCTAGATCATAGCAGCCGTGGTAGGCTCGCAGCTCGATATCCTGCAATGTAATGGTGTAGAGCATCTTGTCTTATTCTACGATAATCAAATAGTAGTTTTTCTTGCCGCGCTGTGCAATCATATACTTGCCAGCAATAAGGTCAGCCTCGGTAACAGCTCGCATAGGGTCTGCAACCTTCTCCTTGTTCAGCGATACGCCACCGCCCTGAACCATCTTGCGGCACTCGCCCTTTGATGGGAATACCTTGGTAAGGTCGGCGCACAAATCAACGAATGAGCAACCCAACTGCTCCTTGCTGATGGTGAACTGAGGCACACCCTCGAATACCTGCAACAAAGTCTGCTCGTCGAGCTTGTGCAAAGCCTCTGATGTAGCACCTCCGAAGAGAATCTGTGATGCCTCGACAGCCTTCTCGTACTCCTCAGCCGAGTGAATCATTGTTGTAATCTCCTTGGCAAGAGTCTTCTGCAACTCACGCAAGTGTGGAGCCTCCTCGTGACGAGCGATTAAAGACTCAATAGTCTCGCGGTCGAGCAATGTGAAAATCTTGATATAACGTTTAGCATCCTCGTCG
>JAGBTO010000039.1 GCA_017631285.1 Alistipes sp. | reverse complement strand
TGGCATTCCGCGTTCCTACTTTGGACGTATCAGTTGTTGACTTGACAGTTAACTTGTCTAAGCCAGCTACATATGCTGAGATCTGCGAGGCTATGAAGGCTGCTTCTGAGGGTGAGTTGGCTGGTGTTCTTGGTTACACTAACGAGGACGTTGTTTCATCTGATTTCTTGGGTGACGCTCGCACTTCAATCTTCGACGCTAAGGCTGGTATCGCTTTGACTGACACATTCGTAAAGGTTGTATCTTGGTACGACAACGAGTGGGGTTACTCAAACAAGGTTCTCGACCTTATCTCAGTTATGAAGGCTTACAACAAGTAATCCAACAATCAAGAGATTATAAAAAAACAGGCTGCTCCCACGGGCAGCCTGATTTTTTTTGACATAATATTTATGTATAGAAATCTACAAGAGAGTCCAAGAGATTAGAACTTCAAATCAATAGAATCGCTGCCCCACACACTCACCTTGCGTACCTTGTCGTAAAGCACCTCGCCATCGGCAACAACCTTCACTCTCAACGAAAACGGAGGCATTTGTGCTACGCGTTTTTCGGTTGGTATAGAATGGGCATTCACATATCCCAGCATGCGCACGTTATCGCATTCTTCACTGACAATTTCTAATTTACGTATTCCAACATTCATTCCTTTGGGTGGGGTTGTAAGATTGGTTCCAACGGGTGCTATATGGTCCTCGATAGACCCATGCGATAGTTTCTGGCCCGATGCATCATAACATACATACATCAAGTCCAGATTATGTCGCCACGAATCGGCTTTACTACACTCCATTGAAAAGATGAATCTACGTGCCATAGCAAAAATTGAGGGCTAAATGAATAATATTCATTACAAAAATAGTAATTATTTGCAGATTTTAGGAAAATTTTGTACTTTTGCCTGCATTTTGTTGCGAAATGGAGCTAAGTAAACAATATTCCGTAGCGTATAAGGGCTTGAAAAACAGCTCATTCGACTTTAATTTCGAGGTCGATGATACGTTGTTTGCAGCATACGAAAGTCGCGACATACGCGGTGGCAAATGTAGCGTGAAGGCAACTATGCTTAAGGCTGAGCACCAGTTGGACTTCGATTTTGTCATCACGGGCGAAGTAATTTGCGAGTGTGACCGTTGTTTGGAGGACTGCACAATCCCCGTAGATTATGAAGGTCATCTCGTAGTAAGACTCTCGGACCAACAGGGTGAGTATGATGGCGACGTCATGTGGCTCAATCCTCAGGAAAACGAGATAGATTTGACACAATACATATATGAAAGCATAGTTCTCTCGTTGCCTTATCAGAGGGTTCATCCCGAAGGTGAATGCAACCCCAATATGTTGGCACATTTTACTGTGGTAGATGAGTCGGAGATAGAAGCTATCGAGGCTCGCGCCGCAGCATCAGAACCACACAGCATAGTTGAGGGTGACTTCAATAAGTTGGCAGCATTGAAGGCTCAAATGGAAAAAGGCGAGGCGTAGAACACATAATAGAACAAAACAATAACTTAAAATTTATATTGCATCATGGCACATCCAAAACACAAAGTTTCGTCTACACGACGTGACAAGAGAAGAACTCACTACAAGGCAGTTGTTCCAACTGTCGTAACATGCTCAAACTGCGGTGCAGCTGTACTTTACCACCGCGTATGCCCTGAGTGCGGTTTCTACCGTGGCAAGTTGGCTATTGAGAAGAAGGCTGAGTAATCAAGTTAAAGAGAGCCGCACAATAAGCGACTCTCTTGTTTTTTTGTAGAACCCTGCAAACATAAACCAAACATGATAAAAATCGGTATCGATGCTATGGGTGGCGATTTTGCCCCTGAGGTAGCCGTTGAAGGTGCAGTGATGGCACTTAAGAAGATTGGCAAAGATAGCCGCATCGTGCTCTTTGGCGACAAACAGCGCATTGTTGAGTTGCTGAAAAAGCATAAATGCAGTGAAGAAAACTTCGATATTGTCGCTACAACTGAGGTTATTGAGATGCACGACCACCCTGCTAAGGCTTTTGCATCAAAGAAGGACTCAAGCATGACAGTTGGCTTCAATTATCTTAAAGATGGAAAGATTGACGGCTTTGCTAGCGCTGGTTCAACAGGTGCTATGATGGTTGGTTCTCAGATGGTCATCAAGACTATTGACGGTGTTATTCGTCCTGTAATCTCGACTTTCATTCCAATCATCAAGAACAAACGAGGCCTTTTACTTGACGTAGGTCTTAACGTGGACGCCAAGCCTGAAGTATTGGCACAGTATGGACTTATGGGATCAATATATGCCGAGGCTGTATTGGGAATCAATCAACCACGTGTAGCCTTGCTTAACATTGGCGAGGAGGACACCAAGGGTAATGCACAGTCAAAGGCTGCATTTGAACTCTTAAAGGCAGATAAAAACATCAACTTCGTAGGTAACTGTGAATCTTCATACATCTTTACAGGCAAGTATTGTGACGTTGTCGTATCAGATGGTTTTGTAGGTAACATAATCCTAAAAATGGCAGAGGCGCTATATCGCATCAACGATCGCCTAAACCCATTCAAACCTTGGCTTTTAAGATTCTTGCGTCCAGTGTTGGAGCCTATTTGCGGCAAGCTCTATTGGCATCAGAACTTCTGGAACTCGATGAACTACGAGAGCGTAGGTGGCACAATTGTTATTGGTGTTAATGCCCCCGTTATGATTGGCCACGGAGGCTCATCGGCAAAGGCTATTTGCAGTATGATTCTCACCATGGAGCGCAATATTGAGAGCCGTGTATGCGACAAGATGCGTGAGGCATTAAAGAATATTAAACCTGCAACTGAAGAATAATCTTCATGCATGCGATAAACAAACAATAATAGCTATCCCGCAAAGGATAGCTATTATTGTTTGATATTGCTATATATTTCTACTCATATAATACCCTAACAGGAGCATTTTTCATATTAATCACGACTAACTATATCTCAAACTTCGACTTTTGAGGAAATAGCTCCTCAAACGAATCATGTAAGATTTTATGTAGTTCAACATATCGCTCCTCGCTAAGTTGAACATCGTTTATACACGCCATCTTATGTGTCGGCTGCACAATAAACTGATGTAGTTTCGATGCCGAAACGATACCTACCGAAAAATGTTTCTTTGAAATTGGCTCGTTGATAATTTTCCCTTTCAAATATGCGTAGTTGATGAACATATACTGATTAAGGTTATCACTTGTGCGCACACGCGATATTGAAGCCTTAATCATTGGTTCAACCTTAGCGTACAACTCCTCGCACTCGCTCTTTAGCATGGGGGAACATATATGTTGGGGACGAAGGAAAAAGATTGAATTCTTTCGTCCTAACGCTTCATGCGCCACACGCGACGAGTTGCGGCAAATTTTCTTAAACATGTCAAATGCAAACAGATGGCGTGTCATGCGAATAACTCCCTTACCTCCACGAAAAAAATCGGTAGGCTGACAATGACGCACAGGAAACATATCATCGTTAAAATATAGGAATTCCTCGTCAAGATCCTTAATGCGATGCAAGTGCATCTCAATAGGATTACAATTAAATGTAGGCAGATACTCTTCAGGAATTATATCGCTATGCAACACCACATTCACCTCCTGACGGTTAATCCACTCTGGAATTTGAGTCATGCCCGACACTACGAGATGTACTTTGCGAATAAATGGCATATTGGTCTGAATGCCTCTAAATAGATACTTGAGCGTTCCCCAGTCACGAAAGCGCTTCTCTAATATAGGCGTAGAGGTGTATTGCTCATACAATCTTTGCCACTCTGGGTCAAGGCCATTCACATAAGTTATAACAATATCCATACTCTAAAAGTTATTTTCTCGTTCAAATAAACTCCTATCTTTACAATGTATCGGCACCATACTTGGCTCGTTGCTTCTCTGGAGTGTGCTTCCATCGCTTATGCGACCACATCCACAACTCGGGCTCACGATGTATCATTCGTTCCAAATTCTCGGCATAACGACGTCTTATCTCTCCAACAGGCACCTGCTCTTTACCATCATAAATCTCGATAAAACGACACGAGTAACGCCCCGCTGCCAAACGGCTCACATCAGGGAAATAAACCGGCACACCAAACTTCATAGCCAAACGCTCACCACCCTCAACAAATGCCGTCTTGCGATTTAGGAAGTCAAACCACTCTGTATCGGCTCGCAACTTAGGACTCTGGTCCGAAACAAGCCCCAATACCGTAGTGTAGTTCTTGCTACGATGACGTAAATAGTAACGCACAGTATCAGCCATAGCAACTGGAGTTACGTTTGCTGAAAATTTACGCAGACGGCGATAGAAGAGTTCAAACACGACATTAGTCAATGGATGATAAACACCCATAAATTGACATTCAGTATCGTGCCATCCCCACAGTAAATAGTATTCCCAACAACCGAAATGCGAAGCCATAGCTATCCAGTCACGACCTTTGTTACGCTCGACATGTTCCTTTCCGTTAATCCACTCAATAACATCCCCATCACGCTCAGGCTTGGCACCTGCAAGACATATCGTATCAACAATAATCTCGCCTAAAATGCGATAGTAGTTTCGCATAATAGAGATAATTTGGTCATGACTTTTTTCAGGGAATGAGCCCTCCAAATTGGACAATATGGTTTTACGACGATAGCGTACAATCCTCAACAGAGCTACAATTATAGGTTGCATGATATAAAAACGGAACCAACGTGGAGAGTAATTCAACACTCGGCATATAGCCCACAACACCTCAAATAGCACCTTATGATACCATGCAGGATTATTATATCGGTCTTTTTTGCTACTCATCACCAACCTATCATCAAATTAATAAGACAGTATTTTCGATTGCAACCACTCTTACTGCCTAATTTTATTGGTTATTAATGTAAAATAATATATCTTTGCCTTTAAGCTAAATACAAAGATAATGAAATTTTCCAAATACACAATCATAGCAGCCATTTTATCGCTATTTACCACTATTCCTCAGGCATCGGCACAAACCCGACAGACTAAGGAGGAGTATATCGACCGTTACAAGCATATTGCAATTGACCATATGGAACGATATGGCATCCCCGCCAGCATCACCATGGCGCAAGGTATATTGGAATCTGATAGTGGAAACAGCAATTTGGCTCGCAAATCCAACAATCACTTCGGCATTAAGTGCAAAAAGGATTGGAAGGGCGAAAGAGTCTATCACGATGATGATGCGCCCAATGAATGTTTCCGCAAGTATGACTCGGTGGAGGACTCGTACCTCGACCATGCAGAATTCTTGGATAACTCACCTCGCTACGACTCACTCTTTGCATACTCAGCAACTGATTACAAGAGCTGGGCTCGAGGTCTAAAGGCTGCGGGTTATGCTACGGCAAAAGATTATGCACAACGTCTGATCCGCCTTATCGAAGACAATAAGCTATATCTTCTCGACCAGGAGAATGGATCAAAGCTATACGCTTCACGCAACCGCAATGAAGATAATATTGACAAGGAGTTTACAGCGCAAAGCAGTGTAAATACCCCTACTACCCACAATGGTCAAATAGATCCCAATCAGTGGCGCGTGTCGGAACAGACCTATCAAGGCTACAGCGTATATACTAACAACCGCACAAATATGCTCATAGCTCGCAATGGCGATAAGTTTAGCGACATTGCTGGTACCTTTGCCATACCCGAAAAGCTATTGCGCAAATACAACGAAATAAGCATTAAAAGCACAGCAGACCCCATTGCAGGCGAACTAATTTATATCGAACGTAAACAAGCAAAATGGAATGGTGAGGAGAGTCATCATGTAGTGACCCAAGGCGAAACCCTGACATCCATTGCTCAACTCTATGGCATACGCCAACGTAGCCTTGCCAATATGAACAAGCTGAAGATGTCTGCAACGCTCAATGAAGGTGATAAATTAAGACTGAAATAAACTATAACCACATGGATAAAAGCCCTTTACGCGAGAAAATTCTCGCTTCGATAATCAACAAATCGACACTCAAACAGCACATCTTCGACAACACATTTACCACCCTAAACGAGTTGAAAGATGTTCTTTTCGAGATTGCATCAGAACTTGACGACGACCTTGACGGAAAACTCGACAAGCGCGTGCGCATAGAATACCGCGATCGTGGCAAGTTCGAGGCCCAATTGCAGATTGCCAGCGACCTTCTCATATTCCGCATGCACACCGACATCTTTGAGTTTGACTCACAGCATGAGATATGGCAAAACGAGTATATCAAGGAGGAACACGACAACTCATATTGCGGTGTGATTGACATCTACAACTTTCTCTCCGACTCATTTAAATTTAACCGCAGTGCCGACGAGGGATATTTGATTGGCCGTCTATTCATCAATCGCGAGAAGTGCTACTTTGTAGAAGGTAAGCGCCAGACAATTCTGCGCCCTGCCGAATTCGGCACACAAAAGATTACACGCGAAGCTCTGATCGAAATTATGGAAACTGCAATAAACTACGCCATCAATTTCGACCCATTGATGCCTCCGTACGAGATTAACAAGCGTGTTACGGTTGACCAGTTCAATACCAAAATGGACAATTCAAAGTTTACAACAGGTAAGCGTTTGGGTTATGAGTATAATTTAGATGATATTTAGAATCTGTTTTAAGATGAAAATTACAACCAAACTTATAGCGTCGGCAGCGTTAATTATATCTACCACTGCTCTCTTTGCTCAGAAAACATTCGAGGAGTTATCGCAAATCACGCGTCTGAATCGGGGTGTGTATGGTTTAGTATCAATGAACGATGGCGAACACTACACCGTAAACAAGTCGGGTGCTATTATCCGTCATAGCTACGCCAACGAGAACGAGTGCGACACGCTCTATCGAGGTAGTTTTGCCTCGTACACATTCTCTCCAGCCGAAGATATGATTATATTGGGTAATAACTATCGTTCAATTTATCGTCATTCATCGTATGCCGATTACTCGATTATACGCCTTGAAGACAAGCTCAGCGTAGCAGAATTCAAGAACGTACGCGACCTTCACTTTTCACCCAACTCGAAGTTAGTGGCCTATGCACAGGATAACAATCTCTTCGTTTCTGAACTTGGCAAGCCAGCTAAGGCTATCACCTCAGACGGCGAGTGGAACAAGATTATCAACGGTACAGCCGACTGGGTCTACGAAGAGGAGTATGGTTTTACAAAGGCCTACGCATTCTCACCCGACTCAAAGAAGATTGCCTACCTACGTTTTGACGAAAGCGAAGTACCTCTATTTGAGATGATGCGTTTCGATGGCAAGTTATACAACACTCCTTATCAGTTCAAATACCCTAAGGCAGGCGACGCGAACTCAAAGGTAGAACTTTGGCTATATGACATTGCTTCAGGCGCAAAGAGTAAGATTGATGTAGGACCAGAGCCAGATCAGTATATTCCATTCATCGAATGGACCCCAGCTGGAGAGCTATATTTCTTCCGCATAAACCGCAAGCAAAACCATTTTGAAGTTGTATTATGTCGTAAGGATGGTTCGCAAAAGGTTATATACAATGAACAATCTCCTACCTATGTTGAGCGTCCGTCACTCGATATAGTTCGTTTCATTGACTCCGACCGCTTCCTTGTGCAGAACGAGACAACTTCGGGCTGGAACCACATCTACCTATACTCGATTGAAAAGGGGCTTATACGTCCTATCACATCGGGCGAGTGGCAGGTGACAAGCATTGTTGAAACTACCGAGAAGAATATCTATTACACCTCAACCGAGACATCGCCTATACGTCGAAATCTCTATTCTATCGACTACAAGGGCAAAAAGAAGCAACGCCTAACTAAGCTTGATGGCACATACTCGATTGCACCAAGCAAGGGTATGAAGTATTATATTTCTACATTCTCGTCAGCTGCAGCTGGCCGTTTGGTGGAACTTCGCAACGGCAAGGGAGAACTTATCCGTACGCTTGTTGAAAACAACGAACTGAATGAGAAAATCAAGGCTCTACCGCAAAAGGAGTTTTTCACATTCACCACCGAAAGAGGCGACAATCTTAACGCCTATATCATCAAGCCTTTGGATTTCGACCCAAACAAGCAGTATCCTGTACTTTTAACGCAATATTCAGGACCAGGTTCACAATCGGTTGCCGATAGCTTTGGCATGGGTTGGGAGAGTGTGATGGTTGGCAATGGCTACATCGTAGCATGCGTCGATGGGCGCGGCACAGGTTTTATGGGCGAGAAGTTCAAGAAACAGACCTACGGCAACTTGGGAGCATTAGAGGTTGAGGACCAGATTTCGTTTGCTCGCCATTTGGCATCACAAAGTTGGGTTGATGGCAACCGCATAGGTATCTACGGCTGGTCATATGGAGGATTTATGGCTTTGGGTTGTGCCTTGAAGGGCGAGGGTCTGTTTAAGATGGCTATTGCAGTAGCCCCTGTGACCTCATGGCGTTACTACGACACCATATACACCGAAATTTACAATGACTTACCACAGGACAATCCTAAGGGATATGATGACAATTCGCCTATCAATTTCGCCGACAAGCTTAGCGACCGCACATCACTACTGATTATGCACGGCACGGCAGATGACAACGTTCATGTTCAAAATACGATGGAGATGTGCCATGCACTTAATCGTGCAGGCAAGCAGTACGACATGATGATATATCCCGACCAGAATCACTCTATGCTGCCAAACTATTCATACAATATTCGCAATAAGATGATACAATACACGTTGCGCAACTTATAATGCAAACGTATATTATCCTTGAATATTAGGGGTGTCTAACCAATGGTTACGACACCCCAATTTTTCATATATGAAACAAATGGTATTTTGGCATTGTTATTGAAATATTGCCACCAAATCAGATAATCATAATATGAGAAATTATTTCATCATTGCCATGTTAATTATACATCCATTGTTAGTTCTAGCACAAGAGGACTCGCTTAAGGTGCAGACACTAATCAAGGAGGTAGTAGTAACCGCACCTGAGCAAAAGCAAAATAAAACTATTTCTACGACAACAGTTGATCGTCAGAAGATTGAACAACAACACAACTCCTCTCTCCTGCCTTCGCTTACACAGCACATACCAAGTCTTTTTGTCACATCGCGCGGTGTGATGGGCTATGGCGTATCCACAGGCGCCGCAGGAGGTATAACATTGCGAGGCGTAGGAGGTAGTCCCACAACAGCTTTGATGGTATTAATCGACGGTCATCCCCAATATATGGGGCTCATGGGACATCCTATCGCCGATGCGTGCCAATCGTCACTTGCCGAGCGAGTCGAGGTATCAAGAGGACCTGCCTCGGTGTTGTATGGCTCGAACGCTATGGGAGGTGTTATCAACATCACATCTCGCCAAAAACAAGAAGATGGAATGGATAACGATTTAGATTTAAGCTATGGCTCATATAACTCTATGCAAGCATCGCTAGGCAATCGCTTAAAAGCAGGCAGATTCACCTCAGCCACATCCCTCAACTACAATCGAGCTGATGGTCACCGCAAGAATATGGAGTTCGACCAAATTGGGGCTATGGTAAAATTAGGATACTCTCTATCAAAAAATTGGGACATTGCAAGTTTTGGCAATTTAACCCATTTTAACACATCGAATCCTGGACCAATTCAGATGCCAATTATCGACAACGACGCCAGCATCAGCCGATACAATGTTTCGTTGTCGCTCAAAAACTATTACAAAAAAACTTTAGGTGCTGTAAGCCTATTCTACAACTTTGGTAAGCACAAAATAAACGACGGCTACGACAAGGGCTCTACGCCACTCGATTACCGTTTCAATTCCCAAGACAATATGCTGGGCGTGACATTATATCAAACTTTCATGCCACTCAAAGGCAACAGCACAACCATAGGCTTTGACTATCGCCATACAGGTGGCAAAGCGTGGAACAGCTATCTGGATGGCTCAGCAGACAAGACTATTGCAGACAAAAGCACCGACAATATAGCGGCATACATCACCATGCACCAACGTATTACACCTGGACTTTCATTTGATGCAGGCCTACGATTTGACTACCACTCAAAAATAGGTACAGAGTGGATTCCTGAAGGGGCTTTAACACTTGCCTTACCACATAACTTATCGCTAAAAGCCATCGTGAGCAAAGGTTTCCGTTATCCTACGCTTCGAGAAATGTATATGTTCCCAACTCAGAATCCAAATCTAAAGTCTGAAAGCATGATAAACTATGAGTTGGCGCTTGAACAGACTATTCCCGACAACAATATATCATACGGCGTGAATATCTACTACATTGATGGGAAGAACATCATCCAGACCTTACCTGTGAATGGCCGCCCAACAAACGTCAACAATGGCAGGATCGAGAATTGGGGCATCGAATGTCAAGTTGCGTGGAATATCACCCAGACTTGGCACATAGCCTCGAACTACAGCTACCTCCACATGAAATATCCTGTCGTAGCAGCACCAAAACACAAGCTATATGCAGGAACTACATTTAAGAAGGGGCGTCTATTTATTGATAGCGGAGTGCAATATATAAATGGTCTGATTACTCAAACAAGACCTTTACTTACCGAACATAATATAGTGTTGTGGAATGCCGGAATTGAAATAAGAATATTTAAACTTAGCACTTGGTATGCACGTGTTGAGAACATATTGGCACAACGTTACCAGATAAATGCAGGCTATCCTATGCCGCGCACCACCTTCATGACAGGAGCAAAAATCAAATTCTAAACAATTATATCATGATGCACCAAGATCATATACTCAAACACATTACTATTGACCCCACGTTGTATGTCAAAGACATTGCAGCTATAGCTATCCCCGCTGTACACCGTCACGGCAGCAAAGAGTGGCTATACGCCACGCTAACATGCCAACTGCATGGACACGTAGGCATATACTCTCTGCTGGGAGTAAAAATGGGCTTGTATGCTTGTGAACAGATGAAAGCCCGTTTCTCAACATTACGCATCATCTCCTATGCGGGCAACACACCTCCCATAAGTTGCTTTAACGATGGGCTGCAAACCTCCACTGGCTCAACCTTGGGACATGGATTGATAGAGGTTCGCAACAATACCGAGCCACAAGCCGAAGCAGAATTTATATCCTTGGATGATAGGCTGCATTTGCGTCTAAAGAACGACTATGCCGAGATTATTCAAAGCGAAGTTGCTTTAGCGCAAGCACGCCATGGCGATGAGATTGAGTATTGGCACCAAATTAGACAACTAGCCATCAGATATTGGCTTGAGTGGGATAGAAATAGTATTTTTGAGAGAATCGAATAATAAAAGGGAGTATCAAAATTCGATACTCCCTTTTATCTAACCCTTTATGTAGCAGACTCTTTCTACATAGAGAATTTCAACCCCAAGAAATATGTCCTCGGCATCATAGGTCCATATACATATACCGAATCGCGGAAAGCCCCACGATCTAAATCGTGCTGGAATTCATCGAACAGGTTCTTCACTCCACCTTGCAACTCCATTGATATACTCTCGGTGAGGTTAAAGCTATAAGCCAAACGCGCACCTATATCCCAAAATGAGGGTGTAAGTTCACTCCTATCCTCAGCGATGTAACCAGCATTGTGCTGAACAAGCATCTCTCCTGTGTAGTTACCAAATAGCGAAGCCTTCATATTACGTGTTATATCAGCTGTAGCAGTAAAGTATGCATAGTGGTCGGGAGTACGAAACATACGACGCTGCGGCACAACACTATCAGACCACTCCTCAGGCATATCGTAGCGACTACGTTGGAAGGTATATCCCATCTGCATCTCGAAAATATTGGGGATACCCAGCTTCAGTTCGGCTGTCACACCTCGCACCTTGGCACCTGCAGCGTTATAACGAGTTTGGATTATATAACCCGCCTCATTCTCTCCGGTCTTAGCAAGAGCAAACACATCGTCAAGAATAGTATAGAATCCCTCCACCAACAGGTTAGCCTGCAACGACCCAAAGTTGTGATACAAATCGGCCGAAGCACTCAAGCTATGAGAATATTCTGGTCGCAAGTGAGGGTCGAGTTCAATGATTGATGATTGATTGTTCACAGCATCAATATGTAAATCCTCATCAAATGCCTGTGGGGCACGATATCCACTTGAATAACTTACCCTCAAGCCTATATCCTCATGAGGGCTGTAACGCAAATTGGCACGAGGTGATAAGATTAGGTTATTCATCATGCTGTGTTTATCCAAACGGCCGCCAACTACAAAATTTACCTTCTCGCTACGCCACTCATTCTGCAGATATAAGCCAGCCGTATGCACTGTCTGCTCCAGCACCCTACGAGTACCTATGGAGTGGTCGCTTAAGTCGTTATACGAATACTCACATCCAAGGGTCAACTGAGCAGGCATAAAAAGACACCTATCCATCACATAGCTATATTGCGCACCAGCTACCAACGTCAAATCCTTTGTCAATCCATAGGCATCGGGGTTCCTGTCCGTACCATAATAACTATCTCGATTGATAGTTTGCGCCGAAGCATGCACATCAAACAAATGGCGAGAATTGGGCGAGAAATAGTTCCAACGCATACTACCACCATCAATCTTATGATCAGTCTGCTCTGCGATTAATGACATATGAGGAGGCAGGTTGATATCATCTCCGCCACGACGAAACTCACCTATATGGTGATACTCGGCAGTGAATTTCGAATTAACCGAAGTTTTGTAATAGCCTCGAAAACCTATGGTTTGCGCCTCCATAAGCGTCAGGTCGGTAAAACCATCCCCATTGCGGTCGTACGCGTCGCGATCCTTAACCATTCCAAATAGATATACTCCTGCACGGTAATCATCCGACACGAACGAGCCTCCGAGCGATGTATGAAACTCAGTAGCTCCGCCCTGCATCACATTGGACATATGTGAGAGATTGAGCGAATTTCGCAACGGCTCCTTGGTGATGATATTCACCACACCGCCAATGGCATTTGAACCAAATAGAGCCGAGCCTCCTCCTCGAATAACCTCGACACGCTCAATCATAGCAACAGGCAACTGCTCCATGCCATACACGCCTGCCAAAGACGAAAATATCGGACTAGAATCGAGCAATATCTGCGAATACTGACCATCCAATCCATTTATACGCAGCTGCACAGCGGCGCAGTTACCACAGGTGTTCTCGACTCGCAGACCTGGCTGAAATCGCAACGTTTCGGCGAGGTTCGATGATGCTGTATTTTCGAAGAGCTTTGTTGATGACACATTGACAATGGTTGCCGAACTCTTTTTGTTGGTTTCGTTACGTGTTGCCGACACTACCACAGCATCCATCGAGAGGACACTCTCTTGCAAGATGAAATTAATCTCGACATTTTTACCCTTCTCCACCGTCACCTGCTGCTCGGCGCTCTTATAGTTCAACGATTCGGCCACAACGGTGAGGGTTCCTTCGGGCAGATTTTTCATAAAGAAATGACCCGACGCATCGGCAACTGTTCCCAGCGTAGTACCCTTTATTGATATGGTGACGTAAGGAATATGCTCTTGGGTTTTGGCGTCAATGATATGACCATATATGTTAGCATCGCTTGTGCGATGAGTTTGCGCTGTGGCAGAGTTTATCCCACAGAGCGACATAGCAACAACGAGTGTCGCCAATAGATATTTTTTAATTGGATTAAATTTATGATGTATTTATTAACCATGATATCTCGTTACAAAGCCATAACGAGTGTGGCACAGCCTATGAGCTGCACCTTCAGAATAACTACATCATAACGGGAGGGGCTCGCAGTTGTAGATTGACAACTACGAATGAGTGTGCACACCTTGCTCCAAAAGCAATAGTGCCACATAAAATATAGACGGGGATAAAATTTGGGCTCTCAGATATAGCCTTGAGTGCAAAAAAATCAGACAGCGTAGCAATAAGGTCGAATTGCGACTGAGAGTGATTATGCTCAGGCTTATCAGGCGTTCCGTTATATATATGCGAATGGACTACAACGCTTCCATTAATGCTATGGTAATGGATAAACAGCGTATTACTACTCAGATATGCAATAAATATCGTGAGTAACAGTATAGCATAGCTCTTTATGGATTTATGTCTAATTCTCATTTCCATTTGCCACGCAAAGGTACAAAACATTAAAAAAAAATTCAAGTGGCCGCCACGATATTTTTCATGACAGCCACTTTTACATGTCGCAGGGAGATACCCTATTACTCAAAATATTTTTTGCAAAACTCCAATATAGTATGCTGAACACGCTCGGCGTATTCAGGGTCGTGACCCAACTCATGCCCCGAATTAGGAAATATGAACAGTTGGTTATGCACACCGTTTGCTGCCAACATCTCGGACATCTTCTTACCATGAACGGCATTTACCAGCCTATCCTTATCACCATAAACCAACACTGCAGGAGGGGTATTACGATTAACCTGCTCAACTGGCGAAATTACACTTTTGATGGCTTTAATCTGCTCGACAGTCAGATTTTGAACGTCAAGGTCTTTACCCGAAAGTCCATAAATAAACTCATTCATCTGGGCAACAAACTTGCCACGCTCCTCAGCAGGTGCTGCACCCTGCACATCTGCCTTTTCAGGAGTGGGAAACAAGAGGTTGAAATCCGACGGACCCACCCAACTTATCTGAAATTTGATTGGAATAGGCGATTTATCGGCATATAGCGTCGAGTAGAGCATCGCAAGATGAGCACCGGCCGAATAGCCACCGATTGACATCTGCTCGATATTGCACCCCAATTCCGCACATTTAGCCTTGATAGCCTTGATGCTGGTTCCGATTTCTGCCATCATACTCTGCATACAAGGTTTGACATAACCCGACTCATAAGTCATAGAGTCGCTGCGCAGGCGCGTATAGTTTATCGATGCTGTGACATATCCCTCTTTAGCATAGCGTTCAGCTGCCCATGCCATATCCTCCTTTTGCCCACTAATCCATGAACCACCATGAATAAATAGCATTAGCGCCTTGGGCGAGTTATTTGCAGGCAGATAGAGGTCGTAGGTGTTACGATAGCCTTCCCCATAACTCAAATCTTTTAACACATCTCCTTCGGCTGTGTTCCACTGAGCCTCAAGTTTTGCACCCGTGAATAATTTTTGTACCAAACTTTCGCCACCAATAAAAATAATCACTGCAAAAAACGCAATAACAGCGCCAATGATCTTCAAAATTCTCTTCATAGTACAATTATTAGTAATTATGTAAAACCTTATGCAAGATAGGAAAAAGCTATAACAAAAACAAGCCGACTACCACATAAAACAAAAAAGGCGTCCAACCTTGTAGTTGCGACGCCTAAAGCCTTTGTTTATACAAAATTAGCGGATACGCTCCTTGTACTCACGTGTACGGCTATCTACGCGGATCTTGTCACCTGTGTTTACAAACAAAGGAACACGAACTGTAGCACCTGTGTTCACTGTTGCAGGCTTCAATGAGTTTGTAGAAGCTGTATCACCCTTGATACCTGGCTCAGTATAAGTAACCTCCATATCAAGTACAGGAGGAAGCTCAGCTGAAAGAACAGCCTCCTTCTCAGTGTGGAACATAACCTCAACAATCTGACCATCGGCCATCAAATCGTAGTTCTCGATAAGGTTCTTGTCGATGTTAATCTCCTCGAAAGTCTCAGTGTGCATGAAGTGAGCACCCAAATCATCCTCGTAAGTGAACTGGTAAGGACGACGCTCAACGCGCACCTGCTCAAGCTTCTGGCTAACTGAAGAGAAAGTCTTCTCAACAACATAACCATTCTCCAAATTCTTGAGCTTTGAACGTACGAATGCAGGACCCTTGCCTGGCTTGCAGTGCTGGAAATCAACAACAAGGTAAGTCTTGTTATCCATCTCAACGCACATACCGATCTTAATATCAGCTGCTGTAATTGTCATAATATTAGTGTTTTTATTAGAATTTTCGTTTTTATCGGCGCAAAGGTAATAAAAATTCTGTAAACTAACGAGTTATTGTGTGATATTTTCTTGTCATTCCACATTGGTCATGTTAATTTTCGTCTCGCCACTCGTAGTGCGGAGTGTTTACGCCCACATGCGCCATGATGCGCTCGACGACGGTCATTATGGCGTCGTCCAGACTTTTGGGGTGAGAGTAGAACGATGGCGACGCAGGCAAAACGACTGCTCCCGCTTCTGTGAGGGTTGTCATATTGCGCAGATGAATGAGCGAATATGGGGTCTCGCGCACCACCAGAATAAGTTTGCGACGCTCCTTGAGCATCACATCGGCGGCACGTTCAATGAGCGAAAGTGATACACCCGCCGCTATACGACCCACACTACCCATCGAGGCTGGCACCACAACCATTACATCATAACGCGCCGAGCCACTTGCCACCGCAGCAAACATATCATCGTTGTCGTAACACACTATTTTCTCATCCTGGGGTAACTCTACGCCCTCGAATTTCAGCACCTCCTGGGCTGTTTTACTAACTATAAGTGCAATCTGTTCCACCTCTACGGCATGAAGCAATTGCTCCAAACACAGTCGGGCATAGACTCCGCCACTAGCACCTGTTATGGCTACTATTATCTTCATCTACAACTCTATTATCTTACATTTCAACCCCAATTTCTTCACCTTCTCCAACACTATAGGCAATGTATAGCTCATATTGCGGAACGATTTCACGCTATCGTGGAAAGCGATGATACAGCCTGGGCAGATGTGTGGCACAACCTCTCTTACGCACTTCTCGGGCGTGAGGGTGCGGGAGTAGTCGCGCGAAAGGATATTCCACATAATCACTTTGTGGCGTTGAGCTACAGCTCTAATTTGAGATGGTGTAGTTTGAGCATACGGCGGACGGAAGAGATCGGTATGGAGAATATCGTCGGCAAAATCTACATCCTCGATATATTTTTCCAATGGCATACCCCAACCCTTCTGATGAGAGTATGTGTGATTGCCAATCTTGTGACCTTCGTCTATTATGCGTTGATGCAAATCTGGATACATCTCACAATTCTTGCCCAACACAAAAAATGTAGCCTTGGCATCATACTGTCTCAATGTTGATAGTATCCACTCGGTAATACCCGGAGTAGGTCCATCATCAAATGTCAGAAAGACTCCATTTGGGTCATTAATCTCCCATATCATATCAGGAAAGAGCTTACGTATGAAGCCCCAAGGTTTTATCTTCATCGGTGCTATATATAATTGGCTTATTATAGACTACAAATGTAATGCTTTTTACGCAATTACGGGTATATATTTTGCAAGAACCCTATTTTTCAGTATATTTGTGAATAAATTTTAGTAAAACAAGATATGAAAAAAGTATTTATTTTGCAGTTCGTCTTACTGTGTGCACTCTCTATGTTTGTCAGTTGTAAATCATTTTTCAAACTTTCAACAGCTGACAATGCCACAGGCACACCTTACGAATTGGTGTTAGTGTGCCCACAACCCGAGTGGCAGAGCGAACTGGGCGACACGTTACAGTCAGTGCTGAAGCAGCCCGTAAAAGAGCTCATGCAGTATGAGCCCATGTACAATGTGTTGCGTATCTTGCCAAATAACTTCAAGAGCCTAACCCGTTCTCACCGTAATGTGATTCTAGTGAATGTAAGCCCCGAAATTGCTGAACCAGGTATTACAGTGCAGTATGATGTGACTTCCAAACCCCAGATTCACATCACACTCAAGGGCCCCGACACAAAGAGTCTTGCCAAATATGTGAGCGATAATCGCGACAACATTCTCTATGTATTAGAGAAGGCTGAACGTGACCGCACTATTGCCTACGCATCGAAGTATTTCTCGGCACCTCTGCGTGAAAAGATTCGTTCTACTTTTGGGATGGATTTGGCTGTGCCAAACAACTATCAAGTGCGTTCCGAGTCGGACGATATGTTGTGGGTATCACAGGAATTCCCAACAGCAAGCCAGGGCTTTTTCATCTATAAGTATCCATACAAAGGCAAGGAGTCGCTTTCTGCCGAAGCTCTGGTCAAAGCTCGCAATAAGTTCGCAGCCCGCATTCCTGGTCCTCGCGAGGGGTCGTTTATGACCACGACAAATAAAATAGTGGACGACACGGGTATGGATTATATGCCTTTTATACCCGAGCATCGTCCATTGCTCATTGGCGACCGGCTGTGGGTTGAAATGTATGGTTTATGGGAAGTTGAAAACTACTTTATGGGAGGTCCTTTCGTAAGCTATTCGACAGTTAATACCCAAACCAACGAAGTGGTAACAATCGATTGTTACGTCTATTATCCAACAGCATACAACAAAGAACCCGAAAAGCGTAATAAGTTGCGTGCATTGCAACACCTTGTCTATCTTGCCGACTTCCCCGCAACGGATAACACAAAAGCTGAGTAAAGTCAAGAGTAATAATAAAAATCTTATAGGAGCGACACCTTTTCGTCTGCTCCTTTTTTATGTTCCCTACAAAGGCATCTCATAGGTCGAGAATATTACCACCCCATACGATATGCAAAGTATAATAAAATGGCGTATTTACCATCCGTGGGTGTACTTTGTGCCGAAAAAATTGGAAAATCAAAAAAAACTCCCTACCTTTGTTTCATTAGAATTTTAGAATTATTAACTCGGGATTCCGATTGAGTGGCCAAAGTCTGCGATATTGGAATTCTGGCTTTTTTTACTGTTATAAATATGGCAAATGAAATTATCTATTTGACGGCAGAGGGTATGCAGAAGTTAAAGGACGAGCTTCAACACATGCGTTCGGTTGAGCGTCCCGCTATTTCAGCAGCCATTGCCGAAGCTCGTGACAAGGGTGACCTGTCAGAGAATGCAGAGTACGATGCAGCACGTGAGGCACAAGGCCTGTTGGAGATGCGTATTGCAAAGTTGGAGCAGACCTTGACCAATGCCCGTTTAATTGACGAGTCGAAGATTGACAAGAGCAAGGTGCAGATTTTAAGCAAGGTAACTCTGCTCAACCATAATAATAAAAAACAGGTGACATACACCATTGTATCAGAGAACGAGGCCAATCTACGTGAAGGCAAGCTCGCTATTGGCACTCCTATCGCCAAAGCTCTGCTTGGCAAGAAGAAGGGCGAGGTTGTTGAAGTTTCAGTTCCTGCTGGTATGCTAAAATTAGAGATTTTGGATATCAATATCTAAAAATACAATCACGATAAACAAAGGGCGTGTTCCAATTTTGGACACGCCCTTTGTCATCAGAGATAGAGTCTCTACATATTTAAAATATCATCATAACGCTGCTCTACGACACTCCAATCCACAACATTCCACAGGGCATTAACACCCTCGACACGAGAATTTCGGTAGTCGATATAGTAAGCATGCTCCCACACATCTATCGCCAGCAGAGGGTATAATTCATTGGTGAGAGGATTACCCGCATTAGACATGCTCACAATCTTCAGCTTGCCATGTATATCACTTGTGAGCCATACCCAACCCGAGCCAAACAACGACAAAGCTTCAGCCGTCATCATCTCTCTCATTTTCCTCAAGCTACCAAACGAAGAGTTTATCGCCTCGAGTAATTTACCCTTAGGCTTTGATTGCGGACGTGGCGATAGCTGTTCAAAATAGAAGCGGTGATTCCACACCTGTGCTGCATTATTGAACAATGCTCCATCTGCCGACATCATAATCTGCTCAAGTGAAGCATCGGCATAAGAGGTGCCAGCCACAAGCTCCAACGTTTTATTAACGTAAGCCGCCATATGTTTGTCATGATGATAGAGAAGGGTCTGCTCCGAGATATAAGGCTCTAAATCACTATACCCATAAGGGAGTGGCGAAAGTTCAATTTTACCCATTGCAATGGTCATAATCAAGAATTGTTTAAACGCTGTTAGAATCATATCATTTCATTTATGACCACACCTACAAATCTAATGCCCTTTTCTACCTCGCAACAATAATCGTAGAGGCGATATATTTGGAAATTAAAAGATTATTGTTATCTTTGCAATAATTACTATGGACATCGTATGCCAAATTTATATATAATAGCAGGATGTAACGGTGCGGGTAAAACCACAGCCTCGTATGCTGTATTACCTGAGATGTTGAATTGCCACGACTTCGTAAATGCCGATGAAATTGCAAAGGGGTTATCGCCATTCTACCCATCGCGTGTATCTATCGAGGCAGGACGTCTTATGCGTCAGCGCATGGATGCTCTGATGGCTGATGGTGCAGATTTTGCATTCGAGACAACATTGGCGACGCGCTACTACACACGTTTTATCAAAATGGCTCAAGAGAGAGGTTATTTTGTATCACTACTCTACTTTTGGTTGCCTTCGCCCGACCAGGCTGTTGAGCGTGTAGCACGACGTGTCATTGAAGGTGGTCACAACGTTCCGCCCGAGGTAGTTCGCCGCCGCTATTATCGAGGCTTGCGATACCTTACAACTCTCTACACCCCCATTTGTGACTATTGGGTCATATACGACAACAGCTCGGTAGAAGGTGTAAAAAAAGTGGCATACGGCACGCATCATGAAATAAGGGAAGTTGTAGATTCGTTAGCTTATCGTACAATTTGCAAAATGTAGAAGCGTATGAGTGAATTGGAACTTGAACAATTACAAGAAAAGATAGATGCAGGTATTCTCTTGGCACAACAACGATTAAAGGAGAAGGTCTTAAGAGAAGATGGAGAACTTGTGGTTATGCGTGACGGTAAAGTTACGCATCTGACAGCCGACGACCTGAAGGAGTAATCCGCCTCGTACATCCATATCCCATTTTCACACAAAGATAACACATTGCATTGTGAGTATTTGTGCGCCTGACGTCATGCTTTTTGTGGCGCAATATGAAATCTAAACTTATAAAAGGAAGAACTTGGGTTCTTCCTTTTCTGTACTTTCTCAGGGTCTCAACTGCACAACTTGTTGATGGAGGCAAATACTATTACTACCACTGTAGCAAGGATGCAAAACACTTAAGATGTAGGGCTGATAAGGCAAATGATGATTTTGCCCGTTATCTTTCAGCCCTTATTCCAAACTATGCCATAATCAGCCTATATAGGGAAGTGATAAGAGATATTCAGGGAGAAAGCAGGATAGTTTCCCGAAGCCAAATAGCAAAGGTTGAGGAGGAAATATTACAACACGAAGCAAGACTGACTGCTGCAACCAATAAGTTTTTGGATGATAAAATTGATGCAGATACATATAATGAGGTGAAACAGAGGGTATTAGCAGAAAAGAAGGCGTGTTTAACCAAACTTGATATGTTGAAAAACCCTAAGTGTGCTGATTTCGAACCACAAATCAAGTATGCTATGTCGTTGATTAACAATCTTTCACACGTGATTAAGGAGGGGCGTTTGGATACTAAGAGAGAGTTGATTGGTGTGATGTTCCCAGAAAAATTTGATTTTGATGGAAAATCATATCGAACCAATACTTACAACAAGGTACTTGATTTAATATACCTGCAAACCAACGAGTTACGAGGACAAAAGAAAAGAGACTCTTCAGATTTTTCTGAAAAGTCTCTCGAAGTACCCCCTCAGGGGCTCGAACCCTGGACCCCAACATTAAGAGTGTCGTGCTCTACCAACTGAGCTAAAGAGGCAACTTTTTGTATGTACCCAGAGCCGGGGTCGAACCGGCACAGGGGTGAACCTACTGGTGTTTGAGACCAGCGCGTCTACCGATTCCGCCATCTGGGCTCCAATTTCCTTCGAAATGGTGTGCAAATGTAGGCATTATTTTCTATTCTGCAAAAGTTTTCGCAAAAATTTTTAATTTTTCTTAAAAAAAACTCACTTTTACCCGTTTTTAGCCTACAAAAATGCTATTTCTTGTAACGTTTCCACAACTTTCTACTGTCGCTGGGGTTGAAACTATACTTATTATCGGTGATTTGCTCGATACTGAAGTTATCATACACGATTGTGTAACCTCCCCCCAACTTTGAATAGAGTTCTCGTTCCTCAAAAAGGAAACCCAGACGTTGATTCGACTGCCATGCCATAGTCGAATATGCGGAAGTCTGGTTAGACACCTTGAAAACGCCCTCCCAATTCTCGGCGATGCGCTGTGGCGATGCTATGTCGGCTGAACTCTCCAAACCTTTATAATATATACCTACATCCTTACGATATGGGCCCAAAGGCAACGACTGCAACAACAGATACATCTCACGTTGGTCGCTATTGCGTACAACAGGCAACAACAGCAACTCTCCATTGCACGCATTGCGGTCAGAGAATACACCCCCATTATGCTTGCTCGAATGAGCAGCCTCACCCCAGCAACCTTCTCCCTTCTTGGCATTTGTAAAGGTAAAGATATTGAAATTACGCCCCTGCTTATCAGTACGTGAGCTTATAAGCAAGTTTCCGCCTGGCAGCTCTTCAACCTTTGCCTCATCGGCACCCTTTACAATCGGAGGATTGTCCACACCACCCAACACTTTCCAGCTGCCGCCAAAATCATCGGAATAAAGAACAAAGTTCATCCAATCGCCATTTGCTACAGTCTGCAAAACGGCACAATACAAACGGTAATACTTGCCTGCTTTGACATAACGGCTCTGCAGAACCTTGCCCGAAGCGACAAACATCGAGCGTGCAGGTCCAAACTTACCATTATCAAACTGAGCATAAATACCTTCTGCAACATCGGTTGGAGCACTCCAGGTTTTACCATTATCATCGCTATAAAAACGAGCTATACATTGGTGGTAATCACGCTGTCCCTTAATGTAAGGGATATTTCCTGCGCAACTCATCACCATTATACGACCGCTCTCCCTATCAATTGCAATACATGGGTCACCATAGGCGACATTCATAAAATCAGGAGAATCAGCTCCCCTGCCCTCAATTAGAGTAAATATATCGCCCCATGTTTTACCATTATCCTCGCTACGGCACACTCGTAAATCTATACGACCATCCTTCACAACACCTATATCCTGTCTTGAATAGCGATAATCTGCCACACTGATTAGCACACCATCTTTCGTAGCTGCAAGCGCAGGAATACGATAAGGGACATCATTGGTGTTTGGAGTTGGAAAGATATCTCGGCGTTGCGCATACAAATCAACACCGACGGTTATACAAAACAAGAGTGTCAGCAATTTAAAAAGATTAGTTCTCATAGCATTACTTGATAAATAATTTCCTTATGCAAGATAATAAAAAAAAATAGCAAGAACTCAAAAAAATCATTTCAAAAGTAGTGTGTTTCGAAAAAATCTCTAACTTTGAAAATACGAACCAAAACACAACCCAATGAAACAGTTTTTTAAGACAACTCTTTTTCTTGCCATTGCCCTCTGTGTAACTTGCGCAATGGCTCAGCAACGCGACCCCCGCACACGAGAATACATTTCGCCCACTCGCATCGTCTGGAGTCAGCACGGCGACCTGATATCGCACTCGGAATACCTCTTAAATAAAGGTATCGGGCAAGCCGATTTAACAAATGCCCACATATGCGTGATGCGCAGCACTGCCGACAACCACCCCGCAATCCTACTTGATTTCGGACGCGAGCTACAAGGTGGGCTGCAAATCACAACGGGCATGCCTGGCGACCACACCCCCGTGCGTGTACGCGTACGCTTTGGCGAGTCTGCCAGCGAGGCCATGTGTGAAATAGACAATAAGAATGGTGCCACAAATGACCATGCTGTGCGAGATTTCGACATCACTCTTCCCTGGCTTGGTGTGAGAGAAGTTGGCAATTCAGGATTTCGCTTTGCAAGGATTGACCTTCTTGACGATAATCGTGAGCTTCACCTAAAGGAGGTACGTGCAATTTCACAGATGCGCGATATCCCATATTTAGGTTCTTTCCGTTCAAGCGACGAGCGACTTAATAAGATTTGGCAGACGGGAGCCTACACCGTGCATCTGAATATGCAGGAATACCTATGGGACGGCATCAAGCGCGATCGCCTGGTGTGGATGGGTGACCTTCACCCCGAGATTATGACTGTGAGCAAGGTTTTCGGTTATAATGAGGTTGTACCCAACAGCTTGGACCTTGTAAAGAACACCACTACGCTACCCAATTGGATGAATGGTATTAGCTCATACTCTATATGGTGGATAATCATCCAACGCGACTGGTACTATCATCATGGAGATTTGGAATATCTTGCACAACAAAAGGATTACCTTGTAGAGTTGCTAAAACTACTCTTCACGAAGGTGGACGAAAACGGTATTGAACAACTCGACAGCCGTTTCTTGGATTGGCCTTCGAATGCTCACCCTGAAGCTATTCATGCGGGGCTACAATCGCTCATGATGATTGCCATGCAGTCGGGCAGTGAGCTCTGCAACATTCTTGGCGAGGAGGCTCTTGCCGAGGAGTGCAAGCAAATGTACGAAAAGATGAAAGCTGCAGCACCTACGGTGTGCAAGACCTACCTTAACTCGGGCAAGGCAACCGCTGCCCCAGGCAACAAGCAGGGTGCTTCGCTATTGGCTCTGGCTGATTTAATGGATGCCAAGCAGGCAAATGACAATATCATTGAGGTTGAAGGGGCTCGTGGTTTCTCAACGTTCTACGGCTACTATATGCTTCAGGCAATGGCAAAGGCCGGCAACCACAAAGGTGCCATGGATATCATACGCAACTACTGGGGTGCCATGCTCGACCTGGGCGCAACATCGTTTTGGGAGGATTTCGATATAGACTGGATTGAGAACGCAGCTCGCATAGACGAACTTGTTCCCGATGGCAAGAAGGATATTCACCGCGATTGCGGCGCATACTGTTACGAGGGATATCGCCACAGTTTCTGCCATGGCTGGGCATCAGGTCCTACGGCATGGCTGAGCGAACATGTATTGGGCGTTGAAATTCTGGAGCCAGGTTGTCGCAAGGTGAGAATCACACCCCACTTGGGTGACTTGGAGTGGGCCGAGGGAACGTTCCCCACCCCTTATGGTGTCATTGAGATAAAACACACCCGCAACGACGACGGCAAGGTGACGTCAAAGATAAAAGCCCCCAAGGGTGTTAAAGTGGTAAGATAAGACAATAAATCCTGAGTCGAAGCTCAGGATTTATTGTCTATACTCGAATTACTTTATAGCAACCATATTTTGTATCGAACGCTCGGCAGCCTTACGCACATTCTCATCGAGCTGAACCTCGGGGGACTCTGCTTCAAGGCATGAGAGGATATTCTCCAGCGTCACCATCTTCATATAGTGACACTCGTTGCACGAACACTCGCCACTCTCGGGCGGAGCAGGAATGAATGTCTTTTCGGGATAACGCTTCTGCATCTCAGCCAAAATTCCAGCCTCGGTAACTACAATATACTCCTGCGCTGAATCCTTGCCACAGAACTCTAATATTCCCGCAGTTGAACCGACATAATCGGCCACCTCGATAATATATGCCTTACACTCGGGGTGCGCCACAATCTTTGCTGTGGGGTGTTCTTGCTTCAATGCCAAAATCTTCTTCAACGAGAACTCCTCATGCACCGTACAAGCTCCATCCCAAATAATCATATTCTCTCGACCTGTCAGCTTCTGAATATACGAGCCCAAGTTACGATCGGGAGCGAAGATAATAGGCTGCTCGGCAGGAATACTCTGCACAACCTGTAATGCATTGGTCGAAGTACAACACACATCGGTCAAGGCCTTAACTTCAACCGAGGTATTCACATACGACACAACCTTATGGTTGGGGTACTTGCCCTTCAACTCAGCCAAAGCAGAGGCTTCGCACGACTCAGCAAGCGAACAACCCGCCTCAGGAACGGGAATTAGCACCTTTTTATTAGGAGAAAGCACCTTTGCCGTCTCGGCCATGAAATTTACGCCCGCAAATAAAATTATAGGAGCATCAATATCACGCGCCTTGACCGACAACGCAAGCGAATCGCCCAAAAAGTCGGCAACAGCCTGCACTTCTGGGGTAGTATAGTAGTGAGCCAAGATAACAGCCCCCTTCTCACGCTTGAGTTGCTCGATGCGCTCGGCAAGTTCACTCTTTGTCATATATTAAAATTTTTATTTCTCAACCTGAATATTCATACTTATGTCCATAGCCTTAACGGTATGGGTCAAAGCACCAACACTGATATAATCAACACCCGTAGCGGCAACCTCAATCAAACGAGGAATACTCATATTTCCCGAAGCTTCGGTCTTAATACCCTTATTAGCAGCCTTGATAACCGCAACAGCCTCCGCCATGGCCTCATTACCCATATTGTCGAGCATGATGATGTCGGCACCTGCAGCAATGGCCTCCTTAACCTCGTCGAGGTTTGTTGTCTCCACCTCTATCTTAATACCCTCAGCAATGCGCGCACGCACCTGCTCAACAGCCTTGGTGATACCACCCGCCATCTTGATATGGTTATCCTTAATCATCGCCATATCGTACAAGCCCATACGATGGTTTGTACCGCCGCCATGCTTCACTGCCAACTTATCCAACACTCTTAGACCTGGAGCAGTCTTGCGCGTATCCAAGAGCTCGGTAGTAGTACCCTTAAGCTCCTTAACATACTTAGCTGTCTCGGTTGCAATACCACACATACGCTGGAAGAGGTTAAGAGAAAGACGCTCACCGCGTAAAAGAGTTGGATATGTAGCCTCAATCTTCAAAATCACATCACCCTTTTTAACGAAGTCTCCATCCTTAAAATATGGAGTAAAGACAACGTTGCTCTGAAAACGGTCATATACCATCTTAACAATCTCCAAACCCGAGATAACACCCTCCTGCTTTGCCGTCATGGTTGCCACAGCATTCATTGACTCAGGAATGATAGACTCGGTAGTAATATCTCCAGTATTGATATCTTCCTCAATACCCAAATCGAGGAGCTTGGTAATTAAGTTTTCGTATTGCATATTCTAAAAATTAAAATAGTTATCATTAACAGGTGCCGTGGTAATATCCTTGCCACGACGTTGTACCGAATGTAAAGCATAGCCCTCATCAGTACAAGGATAATCCTCACGATAATGCCCGCCTCGGCTCTCCTTACGCAACAACGCTGGCGACATAATCAATCGTGCCACGCACAACAAACGACGTGAAGCCTCAAGATAGTATTCTCGATTGCTCTCACCACCTCGTTCTGCTTGCTTTTGCTTAATGACATCACCCAACTCGGCAATCTGACGCAAACCCTCGTTAAGAGTATCCTCGCTACGTATAATACCTGCATTGGCATTCATAATCTCGGATACCTTTTGACGCAGTTCTTGATATAATGGTGCATTAGCCTCATCCTTGCTGTATTGCTTTTCAAATGCAGGGAAGTTATCAACCTTACCTACCTGAACAGTATCTTCAACTGCGCGATTGGCAAACACCAAACACTCAATAAGAGAGTTTGACGCCAATCTATTTGCTCCCATAATGCCCGTTGCTGCAACCTCACCACACACATACAAGCGTTTAACATCGGTGCGACCATTGTTATTTGACATAACACCACCAACCGAGTAATGGGCCGCCGGAGCTACAGGTATCTCCTGCGTAAGGTCATAACCAAACTCCTTACACTTGGCATATATTCCTGGGAAACGTTTTAGAATCATAGCCTTATCGAGATGCTTGAGCGACAACGTAACGTAAGGCATCCCATCCTGCTTCATCTGCTTAAAGATTGAACGAGCAACTATATCACGTGGAGCGAGTTCAGCCAGTTCGTGAATAGGCACCATAAATCTTTTACCTGCCTTATTAAGCAAGTGTGCCCTCTCTCCTCTAACAGCCTCACTAATTAAAAATGCTTGAGGAGAATCTTTTAGATACAAGCCTGAAGGGTGGAACTGTATAAATTCCATATCGAGGACACGACAACCCGCCTTATAAGCTATCGCTACGCCATCACCAACTGTAGTTTGAGGATTGGTGGTACGTGCATATACAGCCGAGGCACCACCCGACGTAAGGAACACATGGTCGGCAAACAGCATAATCTCCTCACCATTACCCTCAGACGATTTATCAGTTAGCTGAGGATTACTACTCCAACAACGAACACCGTAACATGTTCCATCCTCCACCAATAAATCAAGCAAGAGCGTATTTTCGAAAACTGTAATATTTTCACGCCCCTCGACCTTTGATATAGCAAACTCTGTTATCCAGCGTCCCGTAGCATCTCCACCAGCATGCAGAATACGACGTTTATGATGACCCCCCTCCAATCCCAAGGCTAGCACTCCATTTTCAGTGTCGAATTTCATGCCTTCGGCTATAATTTCCTCAATGCGTGAAGGGCCCTCGTTTACAAGAATCTCCACTGAGCGATCCTCGCACAAGCCTCGACCAGCTATCAAGGTATCAGATTTATGAATTTCAGGATTGTCATCAAATGATGTAACAGCAGCGATACCTCCTTGAGCATTAAACGAATTGCTCTCGCGCACAAACGACTTTGTAATGACAGCTACGCTACCTTTCAAAGATGCTTTCCATGCTGCATACAAACCTGCAAGACCGCTACCAACGATTATGTAATCAAATTTACGCATTATCTTCGGGTAATAATAATGCAAATATCATCAAAAATCTTTAGAAAAGCTACGTTTTACGTAAAAAAATGAATTATCACCACTACAAAAAACAACTTTTTACATCTTGAAAACAACCACACGAATCAAATTGCACATATATCACATGAAATAAGCATGCAAAAATCGCCTCTAAAATTTGCATTATTTTGCAAAAAAATGCATATCTTTATGCCGTAACTATATTCAAAAATCAACTAAAACAAACAAAAAACACAACTATATGCTAAGAAAATTTCGTATCGTCGCCGCAGCTATGTGTTTTACGCTAATCACATTATTGTTCCTTGATTTCACTGGAGCAACCCATGCATGGCTCGGTTGGCTGGCTAAAATTCAATTTCTACCTGCCATTCTAGCTCTGAATGTCGGAGTAGTATTGTTCCTCGTTGTTGCGACACTGCTTTTCGGTCGCCTCTACTGTTCAGTCATTTGCCCCTTGGGCGTGATGCAAGACATCTTCTCACACTTTGCAAATAAGCGCAAGAAGAATCGCTTCAACTACTCTCCAGCAAAGAGTTGGCTCCGTTACGGTGTACTCTTAGTCTTCATCGCCACTATGGTTGCAGGGTTCGGCGCAATAGCCTTGTTGATAGCACCTTACAGTGCATATGGCCGTATTGCGCAAAATCTCCTCTCGCCCATCTGGAAATGGGGCAACAACCTGCTGGCACTCATCGCCGAGCGCATTGACAGCTATGCCTTCTACTCTACCGAGGTATGGATTGGTTCGTGGGCTACTTTTGCCGTTGCTGCCGCGACACTTATCGTTGTAGGCTATCTTGCTTGGCGTAGCGGTCGAACATATTGCAATAACATCTGCCCCGTGGGCACTGTTTTAGGTGTATTGTCACGCTTTTCGCTCTTCAAGCCAGTCATCAACACTGACAAATGTATTGACTGCAAGCGTTGTGGACGCAACTGCAAAGCTTCATGCATAGATGTTGAGAACCATGCTATCGACTACAGCCGTTGTGTAGTATGCTTCGACTGCATCGAGAGTTGCAGCAAGGGAGCCATCAAATACACCCTACGCACAAAGTCAAGCAAATCAAAAGTCGAGGCTTCGGCTGACAATTCGCGCAAGAACTTCCTCGTCGGCACAGCTCTTTTAGCAACATCAGCCGTCAAGGCACAAGAGATGAAGGTGGATGGTGGTTATGCGACCATCATTGATAAGCAGATTCCAAACCGCAAGACACCTCTCACACCTCCAGGTTCATGCAACTCTCGCAATATGGCAGCACACTGCACAGGCTGCCAACTCTGTGTAGCTGCATGCCCCAACCAGGTGTTACGTCCATCGACAAATCTACAAACTTTCATGCAGCCTACGATGTCTTACGAAAAGGGGTACTGCCGTCCTGAGTGCAACAGATGTTCTCAGGTATGTCCTACGGGTGCTATAAAGCCTATATCGGTAGCCGAGAAGTCGTCAACCAGAATCGGTCACGCCGTATGGGTAAGAAAGAACTGCATCGTCATAACCGACGAGGTCGAGTGCGGTAACTGCGAACATCATTGTCCATCAAATGCCATCACTATGGTACCACTGGACAAGGAGAACCGTCGCTCACGCATGATACCAACAATAAACAAGCACCGCTGCATAGGCTGTGGAGCGTGTGAGAATCTATGCCCTGCACGTCCATTCAGTGCCATCTATGTGAAAGGCTTTTCAGAACACAGAACTCTATAATTTTGCCGCTATGGATAAGAAAAAAAATAATAATATTGGTCGTGGCGAGTTCCTCGCACGTTTGGGCGCAGGCTCGGCACTTACGGTTGCGGCACTCACAGGCTGCAAGCCTACAAACTTGAAGTTTGACCCATACAATGTGGATGACGACGATGTGCCAACCGACAAAATGACATATCGCACCAACCCTAACACTGAAGACAAGGTATCCATTCTGGGCTATGGCTGTATGCGTTGGCCTATGCGTAAGGGCGAAAATGGCCGCGACGAATTGGATCAAGAGAAAATTAACGAATTAGTGGACTACGCCGTAGCGCATGGTGTGAATTATTTCGACACATCGCCCGTGTATTGTCAGGGTAACTCTGAACGTGCCACAGGTATCGCCTTGAGTCGTATTCCTCGTGACAAATACTTCATCGCAACAAAGATGTCGAACTTCTCAAACTACACACGCGAGAATTCGATTTTGATGTATAACCGTTCGTTTGAACTATTACAAGTAGATACTATTGATTATTACCTGCTACACAACATAGGTAGCGATATCAAATCATTTGAGAACCGCTTCATTGATAATGGCATTCTCGACTTCCTGATTGAGGAGCGCAAAAAAGGTAAAATCCGCAATTTAGGTTGGTCATTCCATGGCTCAAAAGAAGTTTTCGACCACATACTTGCATACCACGAAAAGGTTCATTGGGATTTTATTCAGATTCAGATGAATTACTCTGATTGGCAGAATGCTCGTGGACGCAATGTAAATGCAGAATACCTATATGCAGAGTTGGAAAAACGCAATATCCCTGTTGTAATCATGGAGCCTCTGTTGGGTGGTCGTCTTTCAAATGTACCAAACCACATCTCGGCACGCCTGCAGGAGCAGGAACCTGAGCGTAGTGTAGCATCATGGGCTTTCCGTTTTGTAGGCTCATACCCAGGTGTACTTACTGCATTGAGTGGCATGACCTATGAGGAGCATCTGCAAGACAACATCCGCACCTATGCACCATTGATTGAACTCACCCAGGAGCAGAAACAGTTCCTCTTTGAGACTGCAGAGTTGATGCTGCAATACCCCACAATACCATGCAATGACTGCAAATATTGTATGCCTTGCCCTTATGGTCTGGATATTCCTGCCATTCTGTTGCACTACAACAAGTGTGTGAACGAAGGTAATATATCACGTTCGTCGCAAGACGAGAACTTCCGCAAGGCGCGTCGTGCATTCCTCGTGGGTTACGACCGTGCGGTGGAGAAAGAGCGTCAGGCAGATCGTTGCGTGGGCTGTAAGCAGTGTAACGAGCATTGTCCTCAGCGTATTGATATCCCTCGTCAGATGCGACGCATTGATAAATATATTGATGAGTTACGCAAGAGCCGAGAATATTAACCCTTAATTGATGCCCATGCTCTCAAAGGAACAACTCATAGAATTATTGCACACCTCGCAAAGTTCGTGTGTTATTACCAATAAGCAATCGACTCTTACATTCCATGAACGAGGAGTGAAGGACTTACACCGTTTACTTGGAGACGAGTCACATCCATTAAATGGAGCTTTTATTGCCGATAAAGTTGTCGGCAAGGGAGCTGCAGCATTAATGATTGCTGGTGGGGCGAGATGGATTTATGCCAAGATTATAAGCGAGGCCGCTCTTGAGTTATTCTCAACAAGCCAGGTAGAGGTGGAGTATAACGAAAAAGTGCCAAACATCATCAATCGTTCGGGTACAGACATTTGCCCTATCGAGAAGTTGTGTTTAAGGTGTACCAACATTGAAGAGTGTTTAATTGCAATTAACAATTTTTTAGAATGTGTAAAATAATTAAACATCAATTAATTGCATCTATCATCATCGTTCTGATGTTACTTATTAGTAGCTGTGAAAACTACGAGGAATATAGGATTAAACAGTCGGTAAGACAGCATATGGAGCGTTATCCACACTCAACACTTTGCGACATATATAAGAACTTTTTTCAGGACTACTATGGACCAGGGCATTTGCTAAGCGATATTGCAAGGGCTGACAATTATCTACGTAACGAACTTCAAAATAACAACAGTTTTGAAGGTTCGGATTTCGAGCCTACAGGATATGAAGGCAACTTTTACCGTGTGAATCTTCGTGTGATTGCCGATGGACGCATAACTTACGATAAGTTCTTTGATGCTTTTGTGCGTAGCGCACAAAGTACCACTCCTCCAAAAATAGAATGGTGGAAAGAGAAATGGCATGAAATTGAGCAGGTGATTCTTGACATGGAATTACAACTTCCAGAGCTAAGTTCCGACCATGCAAAGATTAAAACACAACTTGAACAAGGTACGGCAGTTATGCACCATAGTTCCCTATACAACAGTCATTACGCGCCACATTACCGCATTATTAAACGGGATATATTCTTTGAGGAAATATTACCACTGATAAAAAGATAATCCCACAAAAAGATAGTTAGGCAAAGTTTTTGCTGGGGATATATATAGCCCGCACAACGCGAGTAAAAAAAGAAAATATAACATCAAAAAAAACATTAAACATGCAAGTAGCAAATGTTAAACTCTATTCGTTGAATTACAACGACACAAAATCTTACATCGCAGCTGCGTTGTTTGTCCTAGGCAATATATTGTTGCCACAACTTTGCCACCTCATGCCTCAAGGCGGCATGACATGGTTGCCAATCTATTTCTTCACGTTGGTAGGCGCCTACAAGTATGGTTGGAAGGTGGGTCTGCTGACAGCATTGCTCTCGCCATTATGTAACCACCTTTTGTTTGGTATGCCAGCAGCAGCTGTGTTGGTGCCAATATTGGCGAAATCAACTGTTCTCGCTATTACAGCAGGCTTCGTAGCATCTCGCTTTGGCAAGGTGTCAATCTTATCTCTCACAGCTGTGGTAGCAACCTATCAGATTTTAGGAGGTATGTTCGAGTGGGCATGGACAAGCAGCATAGACGCAGCTATGCAGGACTTCAAGTTAGGCATACCAGGTATGCTGACTCAGATTGTTGGAGGTTATCTTTTCATTAAGTACATCTTGAAACGATAATCAAACCACCCACCCATTAATAAATTAAGGGTGTCCAACCAATGGTTGCGACACCCTTAATTTTTAGCATCCCTTTACGCAATCACTAAAAACCGAAGAAACAGCTCACATAAAGATAATACTTATCTTTCAAGCCCTCAGCCTTAACATCGTGATAGCGGAAGTTAGGCGCAATCTTCACATATTTGCATGGTCTAACCTCAACACCTGCCATATAAGTGGATTCATCTTTGGAGATATTCCAATCGTTCTTCGACCATATATTGTCATATCGAGCAAAGGCATCTACCTTATTACCGAGTTTTACTGTGGTATAGAACGACACTCCTGAGAGATTGGCATCAAGCACATTTTTGGCATTTTCCATCATGTTCCATTCCGCACCAAGCGAGAATTTATCATGCTTATATCCCGCAAATAAAGCATACACATAAATATCTTCCGCATTTTCATCTCCGCCCTCATTTAGGCTACCATACAGACGCATTGTAAGACCCTTAACTGGTTTAAATGTAAAGCCCAAACCATATTGCAGGCCATCGTTTACCTGAAGTTTTTTATATCCCTCTCCATTCACCACAATTGCATCGCCTGAGACCCAATCGGCAAATTTATAAGCCACCGACACTCCCAAATCGGCACTGCTTGCAAACTTATAATAATCTTGCAACACCATTTTCATATAGCGATAGCCCCAAAAATCCTCCTGCACCTTGAAACTGGTGGTTGAAATCAAACCTCCATGCAGAGTCAAGCGCTTCTTCCTCCAGCTCACCTGGGCATTTTTAATAAAGGCTATACGTTGCATATCGTCCACATCGCTGGTCTGCCCTACATCCATCACAGCCTTGATTGATAACCCATTTTCAAGCGAATATTGGTAACCAAAATAGCTTCTATCCATAGCAAAGCCTCGGTCGTCGTTTACTTCACCAAAGCCTGTATGGAAATTTCCAAACACATTGATAATTGCCTTTCCCTTAACCTCTTCGCTCGTTTGCGCTACTGCCGCATAGGAAAAGAGCAACAGTATTACAAATAATATCTTCTTCATTGTGACAAAATTTTCAATCGCAAATGTATTCAAAATTACAAACCTCCCAAACAAAAGATAATAAATTTAACCATTTCATAATATTTATAGAAAGCCCGCGTTAATAACTGTAAATTGATTATATTTGTACTCACCAGCTGCAAATCATAATGCTATGAAACAATTTTTACTCTTTATCTCGACTCTACTCACCTTCGTGGCATGTAATAAAACTATCCATGTAGATATTACAGGGCAGTTGAATAATAATGCTGCGTCAATGGTATATCTTTTAGTTGAAAACGAATCAGTTGACACTTTAGCTTCGGCACCCATAAATACCGACGACCGATTCCACCTTGAGTGTAAAGTAACACAACCCTCAACTGCATTTCTGTGCGATGACAACGGCACTGCCCTAACCATGTTCCTAACTGAAGATGCGCCTCTAACGATGCGAGCTGCCGAGGGAGGTGGTTACAAAGTCGAGGGAGGGCCTATAAACGATAAATACAACCTCATTATACGTCAGCTTTCAGATCTGGCAACCCAAATCGTAAACATCAACTACGGAGCAGAAACGGCACAAGAAGAGCATGAGTCCTTAATGGCAAAGTGTCAAGAAGTACTCTCTTCTGCAATAACCTTCAATTTAGATAATATCATCGGTGTCGAACTCTTTATCAATCAGGAGTCGCACAACATGACAGCCGAAGATATGCGTGTGCGTTTTGCGCAATTCTCACCCCAAATGCAAAAGTTAGCCCCAATGCGTCAATTCTCGAAGTATATCGACATCCTCGAGCGTTGCCAAGTGGGCAAGCCCTTTATCGACGTTAATGTAGAGACCGTCACAGGTGAGGTGATACCCCTCTCGTCAATATGCGGTAAGGGTAAGTGGGTATTACTAAACTTCTGGGCTATGTGGTGCGAACCCTGCCTCAGGGAGATTAACCTATTGAAGGAGTTACACTCTAAATATGCACTGATGGGATTCGATATTTGTTCTATATCGCTCGACCCCGACCCCGAACGCCTACGACAATTTATAGCAAACAATCAGCTACTGTGGTTCAATGCAATGAATTACACCTCAGAAGATGGATCTAGTGTAGTCGATAATTATGGCGTAAATTTTATCCCTACAAATTTCTTAATATCTCCTGATGGTATAATAGTGGCGCGAGACCTATATGATGAACATTTATCGCATGAACTGCAACATAGGATCGCAGGAGATGATATTTGTTCATTCCCACAACTACATAACAATCAAATCATTACGACATCAAAAGAAAAATAATTTAAAATTTTTTACAAAAATATTTGCACATAAGAAAAAAACACTCTATATTTGCACTCGCAATCAGGCAAATGGCTCCGTAGCTCAACTGAATAGAGTACTTGACTACGGATCAAGCGGTTACAGGTTTGAATCCTGTCGGAGTCACTGAAAATGAAGCGGTTACC
>JAGBTO010000038.1 GCA_017631285.1 Alistipes sp. | reverse complement strand
GGTTACTCAAGGGCGCACAACCTACCGATACTTGTCGAGCTATTCTCTCGTACAAGGGCGTACTATACAAGAAGCACCTTTTGGGTGGTGTAGCTAAGGGCGCATTCTCAGAGGCTGATGCTGAGGCTAAGTTCAACAAGTGGGTTGGCGAGAAGGAGAACAAGATCGCCGCTAAGGTGAACAAGCTCGCAACTGACGCTAAGAACGCTGAGAAGGCTGCTTTGGCTGCTGAGACTAAGGTTAAGGAGGAGCGTGCTGCTGCAATCGCTGCTAAGGCTGCCGCTGCTGCTGCAGAGGCAACTGAGGCTGAGGCTGAGGAGCCTGCAACTGAGTCAGCAGAGTAGTTCCATCGAGCTTCTTTAAAAAAATGGACTGTCTAACTCGATTTTAGGCAGTCCTATTTTGTTTTAAGTACCACAAATCATGAAAGATAACTTTACAACTGTAGCTCGCGTGGGTAAATTATTCGGACAGGCCGACTCAGGAGGTGTTTCCATAACACTTTACACGACCTTCCCCGAAGATTTCAATCCCAAGCAAGATCCTTTATTTGTTGAGATTGGCTCACTTGCCGTTCCAATCTATTGCGATAAATTTGAACGTCGCGGCGCCTCGGGGGCAAATGTTGAATTTGCAGACTTCGATACCCCTCATCGAGCAGAAGAACTCATAGGCAAAGAACTTTATATGGAACTCGAAGAAGAGCGTGACGACGACGAGTTCTACATGGAGGATTTGATTGGTTTCAAAGTTCAAGCCGGCAAACTGCGTGGTGAGATTGTCGATTACTACGACAGCGAACTCAACCCTTTATTTGGTGTCGATTTCGGCGAGGGAGAACACCTTATTCCTGCCGCCGAAGAATTTATTGCACACATAGATTTCGAAAAGCAAAAAATAAAGATGATTCTTCCCGACGGTTTGTTGGAGTTGTAGAAATAAAGCGAGCGTGTCTAACATATTATCAGACACGCTCGCTTGTATTTTCACGCCTCAAATTACATCTCCACAAATTCAAGAAGAGCCGTAGCACAGGCCTCAGGCTCCTCAATAAAGCCCATGTGACCCGAATTCTCCAACCACACCACCTTTGCCTGTGGATTCAACGTGATAAACTCCTGTGCAGCTTCAACAGGAATGTAGCCATCATGCTTGCCCAAAATAAATAACTGATTCACTCCACACGAACGCAACATCTCGTTCTGATCTACACGTTGCATCATTCCACCAAGTAGAGCCACGATACCCTCATCTTCGGTAACATGAACACACTCCACCAAGTCGGCAATATAATCTTTCAGACGCTTTCGGTTCTGCTCGGCAAATCCTGCCTCTGGTGCAACACGTGCCAACACATCCTTCTTGCCAGATTTTACCAATGCTATCTCGCGCTGACGATTCTCGCGTTTAAGTTCGGTGTCAGGGAATGGGGATGAACTAAGCAACACCAACCCATCTAATCGCTCAGCATACTTGGCGCAGAAAGCAAGTGCCACGTAACCACCCATAGAGTGTCCGACCATAGTCACCTTTGAAATCGACAACACATCGAGCATATCGCACAACACATCGGCAATATACTCCATGGTATGTACCTCACCCTGCACAACCGATATGCCATGTCCAGGAATATCGACTGTTATAACACGTACTTTGGGGGTAAGCAATGGAACAAAATCATCCCACACATACATTGACTCCAGATAACCATGCAATAACACAACGCACTTATCACCACGCCCAGAATCAGATATATGCAGGGGCGTAGAGCCTGCCATGATAAACTTCTCTTTCATTGTCAGCAATTGTTTTTGATGGTGTAAAAGTAAGCTTTTTTCCGGAATTAGCGAAAACTTCACCAACTATAATACTTCTCTACAACTCAACAGTGAATATATGGCATCCCTGTTGAAAGCTATAATCCAATGGCATATTATATAAACGACATATAGCTGCAACTAACGCCAAGCCCAAGCCTGTTGATGTATGTTTTTTTGACGCTTTATAGAAACGGTCAAAGACGTGATCACCATCGAGAGCTGCATCACCTTGGTTACTTATAGTCAAAACCCCTGCGTCAATTGAAACCCTCGCAACACTACCTTCAGGAGCATGAATATAGACATTTCTAATCAGATTACTAACCAATGTCGATGCCAGCGACTCATTAATATGCACCACATGGCGCTGTGGCAAATTCTGCTGAAAACTAATATCTCGCGACTCATACACCTCACCATAACTCTCAATACACTCCTTCACCATACCCACTATATCAACATCCACACTCTCGGGGAATTGACGATTATCAATTTTAGAGAGCAACAACAAGGTCTTATTCAAGCGTACTGCACGCCCCAATGTTTGATTTACCTTATAAAGTTCTGCGGCAGCTTCGGGGGAGAGAGAAGAGCTATTCATAAGCCACTCTATACGATTACCAATGATAGCAAGGGGGGTTTGCAACTCATGCGACGCATCGCCTATGAATTGAGACTGCCGCTCGAAGAGTTGCTCACTACGGTCGATGGCTCGTTGCAAGGCATCACCCAACTTACGAAACTCAGTAATCTGAGTCTGCACAGGAATAGGCTGGGGCTTGCAGCCAAGTTGATAACTATCGAGCCATTTCAGCATTTCATACAATGGGCGCATATGTCGATAGAATATAAACGCCGAAACCACCAATACCACCACCAAAAGCACAAAATATAGAATAGCAATCCATATTGCAATCGACTCAAATAGGTCATTCTTCTCGAATGTCGGCATGGCAACTCTCAGTTCATAATACTGTCCATCTTTATCAGAGAAGATACTTGTAATCACCCGTGCCGGCTCCTCCTCGCCCTTCTCGGGGATATAAAAGTTTTCATCGTGATATGTCAAGTGAGAGTGTTGCATAGCATATTGCTCACTCACTGGAGTGATTGTATAGCTATTATTCGAGCCATCTCCTATCTGAGGCAACTCTCGCCCTGCCAAAACACGGGAAATAATCATTGACGAGTAGTGTTCCAGCGAATCATCCGCCTCATCTCGTATCTCATCAACCATGGCATAATAGAATAGCATCGCCCACAGAGCCATGGACAACACCAACACCGCAGCTAAATTGCGTACTATACGCGAAAACAAATGCATACCCTATTCCTCCTTCTCTGCGAGTTTATAACCAAAACCATATACTGCCGAAATCTCAATCGTAGCTCCTGCTTGACTTAACCTTCGGCGAAGATTTTTAATCTGCGCATATACAAATTGGAAGTTATCGGCATCGTCGGCATAATCACCCCACACAGCCTCAGCCAAAACAGCTTTATCAACCATATGGTGAGGTCGCTGCATGAAGTAGAGCAAGATATCAAACTCCTTCTTCAACAACACCAGAGGTTCTCCAGCCACTTGCACACTACGGCTATCGGGACGTAGGACAACGTTTCCAATCGACAGAGCCAACTCACCCGCCGTACGACCACGGCGCAATACACTCCTCACACGAGCAATAAGCTCTGCCGTATGAAAAGGCTTGGGTAAATAGTCATCTGCACCATTCTCTAAGCCATAGACTTTATCCTCCAACGAATCACGCGCCGAGATGATGATTACATTTTCACGCTTACCTAATTTTCTGATATGCTCCAACAACTGCAACCCATTACCATCGGGCAGCATAATGTCAAGCAAAATACAGTCGTAACTATATCCTGCCACCTTACTATCGGCCTCGGCAAACGTCGTCGCCATTTCTACCACATAGCCCTCCTGCTTGAGCGCACGGCTCATAATCTCACGCAACGAAGGGTCATCCTCAATAATCAAAATTTTCATAGTAACACAAATTTACAACTCAATTTTGAAATAGAATAGAAAAAAGCTGTTTTTTTTGACTCTCCACACCGACCTATGTAACAAAAAAAAGCTGCCGACCTCAGTCAGCAGCCTCTACAATATCTTACAGGTGTGTAGCAAAAGCCGAACACCTTGTTAGACGAATTTACTTCTTAGGAGTAATCTTGAATGCAAAACCACCACCTGATGCCATCCACAACTTTATCTTTGCAGTGTTGTCGATGCTCTGCTTCTCAACGCGGAAATCACGCGCAAGAACATGTGACTCGTAACCATCAATATACTTCTCAACATCGTATGTACCTGCTGGCAAGAATGAGAGATCAACCTCGATAGTGCGACCACTCCAGTTTGTCATACCTCCTACATACCAAGTATCACCCTTACGACGAGCCATAACTACATACTCACCAATCTTACCATCCAATGCCACAGTCTCATCCCACACTGTTGGAATATCTGCAATAAACTCTGTTGATACAGGCTCCTTCTCGTAGTTACATGGAGAATCACAAAGCATATTAAACGGAGATTCGAAAATCACGTACATAGCAAACTGACGGCAACGTGTACCCTGGCTCATAGGCTCGTGATAACTCTGACGGTATGTTGTCTTTGTACCGTTGAGCATCGCGCCCTGAGTGTAGTCCATAGGACCTGCAACCATTCGAATGAATGGAATCTGAACATCGTAAGTCACCTGATCAAGGTCGATTGATGACCATTTCATCTGCTCCAAGCCATTCACACCCTCGTAGTTCACTACGTTAGGGTACTTTCTTGACAAGCCACATGGCTTATAAGCACCGTGGAAGTCCACCATCAACTTATATTTTGCTGCTGTAGCTGCTGCACGCTCATAGAAATTCACCATATCCTGGTCATCACGATCCATGAAATCAATCTTAAAGCCCTTAACACCCATCTCAGAGTAGAACTTAAAGACTTTATCCATATCACGGTTCACGGCCCAGTAACCACCCCAAAGAACAATACCTACGCCACGCTCCTTACCATACTCAACCAAATGCTTGATATCAATCTCAGGAACAATCTGCATAAGGTCGGCTGCAAGGTTTACACTCCAACCCTCATCAAGAATAACATACTCAATGCCATTAGCTGCGGCGAAATCGATGTAATACTCATAGGTGCGGTTGTTGATACCTGGCTTGAAATCCTGACCATAAAGGCCCCAGTTATTCCACCAATCCCAAGCTACCTTACCAGGCTTAATCCAAGATGTGTCGCCGATTACATTTGGATGGCTTAGACGGAATACCATGTCGTTATCCAAGAGTTCGAAATCATTGCGTGCAATGTTGCATATACGCCATGGGAATGTACGTGCGCCATTCAACTCGGCAATATATGGCTTACGGCTATTAACCAAGCCCTGCAACATATTGTGACCACCCTGCTCAATCTCATCAGCAACGGTTGCGAAGTGGCTTTCCAAAGCAGTATCCTTATTACCATTATAGAGATACATACCTGGATAGTTCACAAGGTCAGTCTCGGTAATGCAGACCTTCTTATCACCCATATCAACCAACACTGGAAGATACATCAAACGCTGCTTACCCATCTGAGTCATAGGCTCAATGAAATAAGGGCCCTCGAACGACTGGAAGTACTGCTGCTCGAAGGTCTTATGCATATTCGAGCGTGTATATGAGCAATAGACATTGTTATCCTTCTCAAAAGAGAACTCAGCAACCTCATTCTTTACAGTATAATCACCCTTGCGAGTTGTAGTGAAGCGGTATGCTGCAGCCTCGTTATAAGCACGGAATTCGATACCATAATCACCCTTAAACAAGAGAGTAAGTGTGCTACAGTTATCAACAACCTCGCTCTTCTTATAAATAGGTGCAGGAATAACCTCGTTGATTTTACCTGTTGTAGCCTTACGCAAACGAGGAGACTCACCCCATACCTCGTTTTCGTTAATCTGCATAGCCACCTTTGAAGGTGTGATAATAGTCTCACCATCCAACTCAACACTCCAGCGAATATCGTTTTCAATTGACACTGTGAGCTTGAGTTTACCATCAGGAGATGTAATACTCTTCACTGTTGGCTTAGCCGCCACTGCTATCACCGAGCAGAGGGCTACCATAAGAAATAATAGTTTTTTCATATAAAAGAATAAGTTGGTTAATTGCGTTATAATAATCGTATCAAAGGTACGAATAATTTACTATTCAACAAAAAAAATTGTATCTTTGAAGGAGTAAACTCAAATTATTAACAATTATGAAATATTTTACCGGTATTTTCCTCGTCATATCATCAATTTTTACATTCTCATCTTGCGAGAATCTGAAAACCTTTTTGAACCCCGAGCAGGAGCACATAGTTGGAGGCTACTCCAAACCTCGCAATATAACCAACGAGGAGGCTACTCTGTTTGAACAGGTCACAGCTTCTCTACAAGGCGTAGAATACAAACCAAAGAGTGTATCTACCCAAATAGTAGCTGGCACAAATTATCGCTTCCTTTGCAATGCTCGCACAATTGACAATAACGGGAAGAAAGGCAAACGCCACTACGCTGCAATAGTTATACACAAGCCCCTCAATCCCGAAGAAAAACCACGAATATTATCCATCGACCGACAGCAATAATAGCGATGCAAAATCATGAGATTATAGAGCGTTTCCGCAATTACATCACCGCAGAGCGACGTTATTCACCTCTAACGGTGCGAAACTACATGCATGATATTGAGAAGTTTGTGGCCTGGGGTGAGGCGTCGAGCGGATGTTTCTTTCTTGATAAGGCCGAGAGCAAAGATGTGCGCGAATGGGTAATGGCAATATCTGACTCCAAACGTTTAAATAACGCCTCGATTAATAGGGCTAAATCTTCAATACGCTCACTCTACAAATTTATGCGTCGCGAAGGGATTATCGAAAATGACATCTTTGCAACCATACAATCATTGCGTACAAAAAAAAGAATTCCCAAGTTCATAAACGAAGAATATTTGGCAAAGGTTGTCGAGAAAGTACTTTCGCAGCTGCATAGCGAGGAGTGGCAGGAGCGACGCGATGCTTTATTGGTACTCATGCTCTATACGTGCGGCATTCGACTTGCCGAGGTTGTAGCCATTGACCACGACCACTTTTTCGACGATTTTAACTCGCTCAAAATAAAAGGCAAGGGCGGTAAAGAAAGGATAATACCCATAACCAAATGTCTAAAGGAGAAAATCAAACATTTTATCTCGCAAAATTTAGATGAAAATATTTGCATAACTCAAGAAAAAGCACTATTTTTATCAAAAGAAGGAGAACGTATTTCGCGTAGCGATGTGCAACGCAGTGTGGCACGCCTTCTGCGGGGATGTGGGATACAAGGGAAGTGTTCGCCGCACGTATTGAGGCACACATTTGCCACCCATCTGCTTAACGATGGCGCCGACCTTAGAGAAATACAAGAGCTCATGGGGCATAGCTCATTGCGTGCCACACAGGTTTACACCCATAGTAACATTGCCCAGTTACAGCGCATATACGACGTAGCGCACCCACGTTCAGGTGGAGCTACGAGCTTCGAAAAGCTAAAAGAACTGAGCAACCATTAACAAGAATCGTCCCACTGCTTTGAGCAGGGCGTATATATAATGTTTAATTAAAAATTTAAGGCTATGAACGTACAAATCCAGTCAGTGAAATTCGATGCCAGCCAAAAGTTAATCGAATTCATCGAGAAGAAATTAGCCATGTTGGACCGTGTTGCTGCCGAGGCAACAGGAGTAGATGTTGTATTAAAACTTGAGAAGGATGACCAAGCGGGCAACAAAATCGTAGTAATCACATTGCGCATGCCTGGTGGCGACATCCGCGTAGAGGAGCAAGCTCGTACATTCGAAGAGGCAATCGACATTGCTAAAGATGTCTTGAAGCGTCAAATTGAGCGCCGCAAAGATAAATAATAGATTTCACCTACATATTCGAGGCATCCCTAAAAGGGGTGCCTCGTTTTTATTGTTTTACCTGTTAACAACTAACTATTGATACACCAAATATTGATGTGTCACATATTAGTCAGCATAAAACTTCCTCAGATTAAATATATCACACCATAGCCAGCCTTACGCCAATACCACTATTAAATATTTCAGTGGGCAGATTACTTAATGACAATAATATGGGATTTAAAGCCGAGATGATATTTTACAAATCAGGAAAATAGATATACGGGAGATAAGTCTATCCCATTTTAAACCACAATTACCGGCTTACATACTGGCTTATAAGGAAAACAAAAAAAGACCCAACTAGTTATTATTAAACTAATTAAGTCTCAGTCGCTGCGGAGAGAGAGGGATTCGAACCCCCGGTGCCTCGCAGCACAACGGTTTTCAAGACCGCCGCAATCGACCACTCTGCCATCTCTCCAGGCACAAAAGTATGACACTTTTTTTAATCCACCAAATATTTTTGCAATTTTTTTAATAAAAATTTTCAGCATTTCTATTTGTTAGTTGCGCAAACATCCTTATTTTCAATAAAAAAGACATCATAAATTTGCTTTTAAAAGAAATTTAGCTATTTTTGTATTACATATTATAAGCAATAATTATTTTAAAACCCAAGTGAGTATGAATAAATCGCAGTTAATCAATGCGGTAGCCGAGAGTGTAAATCTTTCTAAAGTTGATGTTAAAAGAGTAGTTGATGAACTTTTCTTACAAATGGAGAAAAAACTAGATGAAGGTGACAAAGTCGTATTGTCTGGTTTTGGGGTATTCTCAACGGCCAACACCGCAGAACGCCAAGGTCGCAACCCTAGAACAGGAGAAGCTGTTCGTATTGCCGCACGACGCAGTGTTCGTTTTCATTCCAACATGGATATAAAATAGACACCTTTGAAAGTTTTATAGTAAGATTGCCTCTCCATGGCAATCTTTTTCATTTTAATAATATTGGGAGATTCAATTTATATAAGTAACTTTGCATTTGAATAAAACAACCAATATTCTTATGTCAAATTTCAAATTCGAGCAAGAGATGAAGAAGTTGGAACGCGAAGGAGTTATTTCGCGCGCCCAATTCCTGCAAATCATGGCTGCTGCGGGTGCCTTTATTGCACTTGGCTCCGACAAAGCTTATGCAGCTAAAAGTAATGCCAAAGCAAAAATTATCATCATCGGAGGCGGTGCCGCGGGAATAAGTATGGCTGCACAGTTATTACGCAAGTTATCGAACCCCGACATTACGATTATCGACCCCAGCGAACGCCAATATTACCAGCCTGGCTTCACGCTCATCAGTGGTGGTGTGTATGGAGCTGACGACGTATGGAAACCACAGGCCGAGTGCATGCCCGAGGGTGTAAAATGGATTAAGGACAGGGTAACATTAGTACACCCCACCCAGAATAAGGTCGATACTGCCAAGAGTGGCACTATATCATACGATTATCTTGTCGTCGCACCTGGCGTGAAGTACGACTGGAGTCGTATTGAGGGTATCACCTACGCAACCATAGGTGCAGGTAATGCGCACACAATTTACGATCATCGCGGTGCACAGATGACGTGGCAGGCTATGCAAGAATTCTCGAAACAAGGTGGCAAGGGTATTTTCTGCGATACATACACCAAACACAAGTGTGGCGGTGCACCCAAGAAAGTGAGCCTCCTCACATGGGACAATTGCCGCAAGCAGGGCACATTAGATAATATTGACATTCACTACTACACTGCATCAAAACAACTTTACAATGTTCCTCATTTCACACCCCGTTTGGAGGAGATATACCGTGAGCGCAACATTCCTGTGGATGTAAATTGCCGTCTGAAAGGAATTGACACTGAAGCAAAACGTGCATATTTTGAGCGTGTGGAAACCGATGCCGAAGGCAACAAGCATGTTACTCCATTCAACGAGTCCTACGACTTTATGCACTTCATGGTACCACAGTGCGCTCCAGACTTCGTACGTGAGTCGGGTTTGAGTTGGACAGAGGGCAGCCTGGCGGCAGATGGATGGGTGATGGTCGATAAGCATTCGCTTATCCACACCACCTACCCCAATATAATAAGTTTGGGTGATTGTGCAGGCATACCGACAAGCAAGACTTCAGCTGCGGTACGCAAACAGTTGCCTATCGCCGTAGAAAACCTCATCGCCATGATGGAAGGACGCACCCCCGAGGCGCACTACGACGGCTATGCAGCATGTCCAATCGTCACCGACTATGGTCACGTACTGATGTGCGAGTTCGACTACGACAAAAAGGCTCAAATCACCTTTCCACTCTCGCTGCTTGACATGTCAAAGGAGCAGTGGGTAGCGTGGTTATTGAAGGTCTATGCGCTAAAGCCTATCTACTTCAATTTGATGCTGAAAGGATTGTATTAATCGTACATACGCATATAAAAAAATACCCAAAGCAATTTAGCTTTGGGTATTTTTATTACTTATTCCACATCCACTCCAGCAGAGCTTTTTGCCAATGCGATTTATACTTAAACGAATCCCTAAATCCCCAACCATGACCTCCCGAGGGGAAAACATGGATTGACGCCGGGCGATTATGTGCTTTCATAGCATTGTAGAATCGTATGCTATTTGCTGGTGGCACTCCAGTATCATCGTCCGAGAGTGCAATAAAGGTTGGAGGAGTGTTTTCCGATACCAACTTCTCTATTGAATATTTCTCGGTCAATTCTGCTGTGCGATTCACACCCAACAAATTATCAAACGACCCCTTATGCGTAAAGAGTGCATCACCCGTGATTACAGGATAGAACAACACCGCAAAGTCGGGACGTATCGCAGCTCGATGGCTTTTATCGCCATTTGCTGCCAAAACACCAACGGCTGTCGCAGCTGCCAAATGACCGCCAGCCGAGAATCCCATAATACCTACACTGCGGATATTATGCTTGGGAGCATACTCCTCCTTCATATATCGCAATGCCTCGGCAGCATCCTCCAACGGCACTTCGGGGTGATGGTTTGGCATGCGGTACATCAAAACTGCAGCCGTAACACCATTCTCAGCTAACCACTTACCAAAGTCGTGACCCTCGTGACCTATGGCAACCAACCAATAACCGCCACCCGGGCAGATGACAATACTCTGCCCCGTAGCCTTTTCAGGGTCAGCCTCATAGATATAGAGCACAGCCTCAGTAGTATTGGAATAGCGTACGCCGCCCTCGTCCTTCGCACCACCCTGAAGGAAGTTTGAGTGTGGAGCCGATGTGTTATCCCACAACTTGACCTCAGTCTGCGCTTGAAGAGATAGAGTCGCCATAACCAAAACCATCAAGAGTACGACCTTGCGTAACATAGTTTATTACATTACAATGTTAATAATCTTACCTGGCACAACAATAATCTTCTTTGCTGACTTGCCCTCAAGCCACTTTTGTGCGCCCTCGGTTGTGACAATGTCTGCCTGAATCTCAGCAGGAGTCATCGAGAGTGGATAGTTCTGCTTGAAACGCAACTTACCGTTAATCATCACAGGATACTCAAAAGCACTCTCAACCAAATACTGCTCGTCAAAGGCTGGATATTTAGCGTCGAATATCGACTCTGCGTGGCCCATAACCTCCCACAACTCCTCTGCTATATGTGGAGCAAATGGAGCAATCAAAATAGTAAGAGGTTCCAACACTGCACGCTTATGGCAAGCTCCGAGCTCATTAAGACAAATCATGAAGGCTGAAATTGAAGTGTTGAATGAGAAATTCTCAATATCCTCACGCACCTTCTTTATAGTCTTATGAAGAGTCTTCAATTCAGCTGGTGTTGGCTGCTCGTCATTAAGTTGAAGTTCGCCCTCGCGACCAAAGAACAGACGCCAGAACTTACGCAAAAACTTATGCACACCATCAATACCGTTTGTATCCCATGGCTTCGACTGCTCCAATGGGCCGAGGAACATCTCATACATGCGCAATGTATCGGCACCATAGTTCTCGACGATGTTGTCAGGATTTACTACGTTGAACATCGACTTCGACATCTTCTCGATGGCCCAGCCGCAGATATACTTGCCATCCTCCAAGATAAACTCAGCATCCTTGAACTCTGGACGCCATGCGCGGAAGGCTTCAAGGTCAAGCTGGTCGTTCTTAACGATATTTACATCGACATGAATCTCCTGTGTCTCATAGTCCTTCTTAAGACCCAACGACACAAACTTATTTGTACCCACAACTCGATATACAAAGTTCGAGCGACCCTGAATCAGTCCTTGATTGACAAGCTTCTTGAATGGTTCACTTTCGCATACATAACCCAAGTCGTAGAGGAACATATTCCAAAAACGAGAGTACATCAAGTGACCTGTAGCATGCTCAATACCACCCACATACAAATCGACATTACGCCAATAGTTGTTTGCCTCCTTCGACACCAACGCCTCGTTGTTGCGTGGGTCCATATAACGCAAGTAATAAGCTGATGAGCCTGCAAAACCTGGCATTGTAGAGAGCTCAAATGGGTAGCCTTCTTCGGTTGCCCAGCCCTCGACACGTGCCAATGGTGGCTCGCCCTGCTCGG
>JAGBTO010000037.1 GCA_017631285.1 Alistipes sp. | reverse complement strand
TATTCTATAACATTGTTCTATGGTGGAACTTTTACAATATATAATGGTGAGGATGGTGTTGATGGATATGTTCCAAATATTGGAGTTGCGAAGGATGTGGATGGAGTATATTATTGGACATTGGACGGCGATTGGCTGCTCGACAATGATGGCAACAAGATTAAAGCCGAGGGTATTGATGGCCAGGATGGAACGAATGGAGAGCAAGGCCAAAACGGAATCACCCCAAAGCTAAAGATTGAGGATGGTTATTGGTACATCTCTTATAACAATGGCACAACTTGGGAAGAACTTGGCAAGGCTACGGGCGAGGATGGAGCTAACGGTGAGAATGGCGACTCAATGTTTACCAACGTAACTTATGATGATAATTTTGTTTATCTGACTCTTACCGATGGAAGTGTTATAGAAATTCCACGACGCACAATCCGGAATAATGAGATTTGGTACTCTTCATCGGATGGTAAAGCTGTAACACCATATAAAATTGACACATTCGATGCAAACATCGTAAGCAATGAATATAAAAATGGTCGTGGTGTAATTACTTTTGATAGCGACTTAACTACGATTGGAGATTCTGCATTCGATGGCTGCAGCAACCTGATAAGTGTAACTATTCCCAATAATGTGACTAAAATTGAAAAATCTGCATTCAGAAGTTGCAGCAGCCTAAAAAACATAGATATCCCCAACAGTGTAAATTCGATTGGAGATTGGGCGTTTTATAATTGCCCATCATTGACAAACATTACTATTCCTGACAGTGTAACTGAAATTGGGATGGAAGTTTTTTTAAGCTGTTCAACATTGACAAACATTACTATTCCTAATAGTGTAACTAAAATTGGGTATGGAGCTTTTGCGTATTGCTCATCATTGACAAACATTACTATTCCTGACAGTGTAACTAAAATTGGCATAGCTGCGTTTTATAATTGCCCATCATTGACAAACATTACTATTCCTGACAGTGTAACTGAAATTGGGCTGGATGCTTTTTGGTATTGCTCATCATTGACAAACATTACTATTCCTGACAGTGTAACTTCAATTGAAAGTGGAACTTTTTGTGGTTGTTCAAAGCTAATAAATATTACTATCCCTAATAGTGTGACAAGTATTGGAGATTATGCATTCAGCGGTTGCAGTAGCCTGACCAGTATCACCATCCCAACCGCCGTAACTAGTATTGGTAATTCTGCATTCAGCGGTTGCAGCAACCTGACCAGTATTAGCATTCCCAACAACATCACTTATATTGGAGAGAAAACGTTCTACTATTGTAAGAGCCTAAAAAGTGTAATAATCCCCGATAGTGTGACTACAATTGAAAATTATTTGTTCTATGGTTGCAGTAGTCTGACCGGTATTACTATTCCCAATAGCGTGACAAGTATTGGAGATTATGCATTCTATAAGTGTTCAAATTTAAAAAGTATCATCATCCCTAATAGTGTAACGACTATAGGTGATTACTCATTCCAATATTGCAATAGCATAACCAGCATAAAACTTGGCAATTCTCTAACAGAGATTGGGGCTCATGCATTCCAGTTCTGCAACAGCATAACGGAAGTAACCATCCCGGAAAGTGTTACTACGCTGGACGTATATTGTTTTGAATACTGCGAAAACTTAGCAAAAGTAACTATTGGCAAAAATGTCACAACCATAAAATCATATGCATTCTACAATTGCGACAAGCTAACATCTATATATTGTAAAGCTATTAATCCTCCTAAAATTGATTATACAAGCGCATTTAGTAGCAGTGTTTCTGGTCGTAAGATTTATGTCCCAGCTGCGTCTGTGAGCAAGTATCAAGCTGCAAATTATTGGCGAGATTTAGCATCCTCTATCGTCGGTTACAACTTTTAATCAATTGGGATAATTCTTAAGCAAATGGCTGCCCCGCGGGGCAGCCATTTGCCGTTATAGCCTAAAATATTACTCGACACACATCTCGTAAATCTTTTCGATATCAGCCTGTGCCAACGGCTTAAAGCCCTTAATAACACCACCCAGGCACGCTTTCTTTGCCATAGCTGGGAAGTCCTCGGCCTTAATGCCAATCTTGGTGAAGTTGTCGTCAAGACCCAAGGTCTTAAAGAAGAAGTCGGCCAACAGTTCGATACCCTTCTTCGCAACTGCCATCTTATCCTGAGAAGGCTCCACGCCAAAGACATTAACAGCAAACTGAACATACTTATCCACGTTGCTCTCGTCGAGGCAGTACTCCATCCAGCGAGGTGTTACGATAGCCAAGCCCAGGCCGTGAGTGATGTCATAGAATGCCGACAACTCATGCTCAATTGGATGACAGCTCCATGCATGACGCTTGCCAGCGGTGATAAAGCCATTGATTGCCCATGACGATGCCCACATAAGGTTGGCACGCGCCTCGTAGTTATCAGGCTCCTTCATCGCGACAGGGGCATACTTGATAACGGTCTTGAGCAAGCCCTCCATAAAGCAGTCAAGCATATACAAGTCCTGCTTGGGCGCAAAATAAACCTCCATGATGTGAGAGATTATATCAGCCGAACCACAAGCAGTCTGATATGGACTTACAGTGAACGTATTAGTTGGGTCGAGGAACGACACTCGTGGTAACAAGTTGCGGTCCAAACGACCATTCTTCTGCTGCGTAGCAAAATTGGTGATAACGGCAGCAGTATCCATCTCGGAACCTGTAGCTGCGAGGGTCAAAATCGACACAATAGGCAAAGCCTTATTGATTGGAGCCCACTTCTCGCTCAAGAAATCCCATGGATCGTGTTCAACACATGCGCCCGCAGCGATAAACTTCGCAGCGTCGATAGTTGAGCCTCCACCCACAGCCAACACTACATCAATCTTATGCTCCTTACACATCTCGGCACCCGTACGCACTGACTCGATACGAGGATTAGGCTCAATGCCCGAGAGTTCAAAAAGTTCCAAACCTGCCTTCTCAATCTCAGCCAAGACTGCGTCATACAGCCCCATACGCTTGATTGAGCCGCCTCCATAAGTAAGCAACACTCTGCTACCAAACTTCTTCAACTCCTCGCCCAAGTGCGAAAGCTGATCCCTACCGAAATATACCTTGGTCGGAATATCATATACAAAACTATTCATATATTATTTGTATTAAGGTTTTACTCTCTCAAATTTAATGGTTTTCGGCAAGATTTGCAACCATATAACAAAAAAAAATAGAGTACCCCGAAAGGCACTCTATAAAAATTACGTTAAATATAATCTCTTTTCGCTACTATTACAATACTGATGAGATAAGGAATGTAGCCGCAACGGTCAAGATAGCATACAACTCAGGGAACGCTGCAAGGATAAGAGTCTTACCCATAACGTCGTGACCATTACCGATAGCGTTGATACCGTTAGCACAAACCTTTGCCTGATAGTAAGCAGCCAAAAGGTTTACCAAACCTACCAACAAACCTGCGCCAAAGATAGCCGCAGCCTGGAACATTGAAATGTCCGCAGTAAGGAAGTTTTGAACCATAAAGAAACATACGAAACCGTACAAACCCTGTGAACCTGGCAACGCAGAAAGAATCATGTAGCTACCGAATGCGCCACTGTTCTTCTTCATTGCACCTACTGCAGTCTGACCGCAGATAGAAGTACCGATTGCAGATGCGATACCTGCCAAACCTACCATGCACACTACGCCAATGTAGGCCAAAATCAATGCTGATGTCATAATTTTTTAGTTTTATTAAATTTAAATTTGATTATTTATTTCTTTTCATTTGTAAGAGGCTCAAACTGACGTGTAGTCATTTCGAAACCTGCATTTTTGTAAAACTCGACGAATGTCAAACGCATAGGGTGAACAAACGAAGAGATTGCCGACATAAAGAGGTTGATACCGTGACCAATCAAGAGGATTGCCGTAGCACCGATGATTTGGAAGATAGTACCTACACCAAAACTCTCGATACCTGCATCCAAGCCTGTAAGACCCATAGCCAACGAGTTAAATACCTGAGCCAACACACCGCCCGACAAACCAATAGCGAACAAACGGATGTATGAGAGTACGTCACTAAGCAAGCCTGTAACATTATTATAGGCATCCCACAAACCCGAACCGATATTAATAAGCGGATTACGTTTGATATTGTTCAACAGCAACATCAACACAGCTCCCACACCCATCGCAGCATAGAATGCTGGCGACGAAGCGGTAAACCATGAAATTGTAAGGTTCTCATTAAGCATAGGCAGACCCACAGCCAAGCAACCCGACAATAGAATTATAAACCATCCGAGCAAGCCGAATGTTGAAGTAAAGCCGAACAACTTGGTCTGAAGACATATGTTAAGGAACATACCGAACAAAATCTGCACAACACCCAACGCCAACGCCAATGAGAAGAACTGGTTTTGGAAATCGAGGAATGGAGAAGCAGCAATGCTCTCATAACCCAACATATCAGGAATACTCATACCGAACAATGAGCCGGTGTATAAACCAAACAATGTTGTTGCGCCTCCACAGAACACTGTAAGCCAAGCTGCCTGCTTCATAAAGCCTCCACTGCTCTTTGTCAAAAGCACAAGACCAATGGCTGTCAGGATAGCACCATAACCTGCATCGTTCAAACAAATCGCAAAGAAGAGCATATAGAACGGAGCAAAGAATGGTGTGAGGTCCATAGTACCATACTTTGGCAAAGCGTACATAGCACCAATAAGCTCAAACAAACGTGCGAACTTATTGTTCTTCAATTTCACAGGGGTGTCGTCCTCGGGCGCAGCATCACGCTTAAGGTAAATCACATCGGAATATTCATCCAAGAGTTTATCCACCTCGGCAGACTTATCCTCCTCGGCCCAGCCCTCCATAACTACCAACGCGCCATCGGCAGCCTCGGCAGCAGTACCTTTAATCTTCACATTCTGGAGCTGATTAACCAACTTTGACCACTCTGCTTCAATGGCCTCGACACTTGCTGCACAAACCGAGAACTCGGCATTCATTGCCTCCAGCGACTGGCGACACTTCTCCACCTCAGCCTCAGCGGCACGGCTATCCATGATTGGAGCCTTAATCTCCTGTGCATCAATAACTATATCTGCGCCTGGAGTAGTTACAACGACAAAATAGGTTGTCGATGCATCACGGCTAATCTCAACAATAGTATAATCAACCGACCACTCCTCAGCCAACTTATCAAATGTAGATGCCTGAGTCTGGAAATAACGCAACACGATACCCTGCTGCTGAAGTTTCTCACTCAAAGCACCATCAAAATCTCCCCAAGGCTTCAACTCATCGGCATACTTCTCCAAACGGGCAACCTCGGCCTGCAAAGCGGCTTTCTGCTGACGCAATTCATTATACTTCTCGAAAGCCTCCTTGCCTGAAGTATATGTGTGAGCTCCCTCAGCAAGAGAATACTCCTGGCCCTGAGCAAAACCTTTCAAGGCCTCAACAGCCTTTCGGTAGTTCTCGATATCAACAACCAATTGACGATCCTTCTCCTGAGGTTCCCAGCCTGTGGTAGTGATATCAACCAATCCCAACTCGCGCAAACGAGCGATAAAATCATCACTTTGGGCTGCAAGCAACACAAAGTCGTAACGTGACATCTTTACTATCATAACATAGACCCCTCCGCAGCCTGTTGTTGACGTGTTTTAACAATCTTCTGTGCCGACTTCGAAAGGTTCTCCTCATCCTCCATGAAGCGCTTAATCTTGCGGATTGCATCTTCATAACCAGGAATCTGTACCTTCTCGTAGAGGTTCACCTTCTGCGTAGTCTTACGACGTGCATAATCCAAAAGTTCCATCTTGCGATTAAACACTTCAAACTCAACACCCAACGTTGCCAAGCGCTTCAACAACTCGACTCCATCGGCAAACCAAACGGGTGATGAGAAGAGGTCGTAAGGCTTCTGCTCGAAGCTAACCCCAGCCAACACAGGTATTCTTACGCCCGCGATTTTCTGCTCGGTAAGCTCAACATCCTTCACTCTAAGGAGTGTAGAATCGAACTCGCCCCACAGAGCTACCATATAGTCATACTCGGCTGCCAGAGCATCCAAGCGACGACGGTAGTCGCGTGCAGTATCCTTCGCTCGCTTAACCTCGGAACGCAACGCAGACTCCTTACTCTTAATAGTAGGGAGTGCCGTACGGCGCATCTTGAGCTGCTTGCCAAGCTCACCGAGCGAAGTCTTATTATATTGAAACTTAATTGCCATAATTTATTATTTCTTCCAATACTTAGCGATAAGCTCTGCCTTGATGGCAACCTCCTCCTGCGAGAAGTACTCTGCAAAGAGAGTCCACGCAATATCAAGCATCTGCTCAATCTCGATATTTACGTCGATAGCCAACAGACGCTCCGAATAGTCGTGAGCAAACTTAAGCGCACGCTCGTCGTAGTCTGACAAGTCGAAACCATTCTCCAACTTGGTCTTTGCATTTGCTGCATCGGCATACAAACGTACGCAAGCGTTCATCACCTGTGGGTGATCCTCGCGTGTCTTTTTACCGATAACCAACTGCTTCAAACGAGAGAGTGAACGGAATGGGTCTACGATAACCTTACCTGTATCAGAGTCGTTACGAAGGAAGAGCTGACCCTCGGTGATATAACCTGTGTTATCAGGAATAGCATGTGTGATATCACCACCAGAAAGAGTTGTAACGGCGATAATGGTGATTGAGCCACCATTAGGCAACTGTACAGCCTTCTCGTAAATCTTTGCCAAGTCTGAATAGAGTGAACCAGGCATAGAGTCCTTCGATGGAATCTGGTCCATACGGTTAGACACGATAGCCAACGCATCGGCATACAATGTCATATCGGTCAAAAGCACCAACACCTTCTCGCCCTTATCCACTGCGAAGTACTCGGCTGCTGTAAGAGCCATATCTGGCACCAACAGACGCTCCACAGGAGGGTTCTCGGTTGTATTTACGAACGACACAATACGATCCAACGCACCAGCGTTCTCGAATACCTGCTTAAAGTAGAGGAAGTCGTCGTTTGTAAGACCCATACCACCCAGGATAATCTTGTCAGCCTTCGCACGGAGTGCTACGTTTGCCATCACGGCGTTGTATGGCTGATCAGGATCGGCGAAGAATGGGATCTTCTGACCTGATACGATGGTGTTGTTAAGGTCGATACCAGCGATACCTGTTGCGATAAGCTCCGATGGCTGGATACGACGGAATGGGTTTACTGTAGGACCACCAATCTCGCGTGCCTCGCCCTCGATAGGCTCACCGCCCTCCAATGGCTCACCATAGGCGTTGAAGAAACGACCTGCGAGGTTGTCTGATACGCGGAGCTTTGGAGCCTCACCGTGGAATACCACCTCGGAGTTGGTTGCCAGACCCTCTGTACCAGCAAACACCTGCAAGGTAACATTCTCACCCATAATCTTTACCACCTGGGCCAACTTACCGCCTACGGTAGCCAGCTCGTCGTTACCTACGCCCGTAGCACGGAGCGTGATGGTAGCCTTGGTGATATTGTCAATCTTTGTATATACTTTCTGAAATGCTCTTGTTGTCATTGCTACCCTTATTTTGAGAGTTGATTATTTACTGTCTGCTCAATCTGGTTCTTATAGTCGAAGAACTTCTCGCTCTGCCACTCGGCATAGTTCATCTGACGGAAGAGGTTGATAATACCCTTGAAGAAGCGTGAGCAAGCCTCGAAATCAGAGAAGTTGAACTCCTTGCGGCACACGCCCAACACCAACTCATACATCATCTTCTGACGCTCCAATGGACAGTTGGCATCGATATCATCGAATGCATCCTGCTGCAAGATAACATAGTCAATCAATTCTGACTTCCAGAATGTTACGTGATATTCTACAGGTACACCATCGTCACCCAAGATGTTGATCTGTTCAGCAATTTCCTTACCTCTCAACAAACGGGTCTTGATTTCATTCACCTTACCGATCCACTCACCGTTGATACGCTTAGTGATATAATC
>JAGBTO010000036.1 GCA_017631285.1 Alistipes sp. | reverse complement strand
TCTTCGGTTTGAACGAGGAGGATAAACCAGAGCAGTCTTGGGCTTGCTATATCTTCGGTGTTGCTCGCGAGATTATCAAGCGTGGTTTCAAGGTAGAGGGTTTCGATACAGCTTTCGGTGGTGATGTACCTCTTGGTGCTGGTCTTTCATCTTCAGCTGCTTTGGAGTCAACATTTGCTTTCGCGTTGAACCACATCTACAACGAGGATAAGATCGAGAAGTTCGAGTTGGCTCGCATCGGTCAGTCAACAGAGCACAACTACTGCGGTGTTAAGTGCGGTATCATGGACCAGTTTGCTTCAGTACATGGTAAGAAGGGTAACTTGATGCGTTTGGACTGCCTCTCTTCTGAGTTTGAGTACTTCCCATTCGATCCTGAGAAGTATGGCTACCGTTTGGTATTGGTTGATTCTGTTGTTAAGCACGAGTTGGTAGGTTCTCCATACAACAAGCGTCGCGAGTCTTGCGAGAGAGTAGCAGGAATCTTGGGTCAGGAGACTTTGCGTGGTGCTTCAATGGAGCAGTTGGATGCTATCAAGGATCAGATTTCTGAGGAGGATTATATGCGTGCTCGCTACGTTATCGGCGAGGAGAAGCGTGTGCTTGACGTATGTGCTGCTTTGGAGGCTGGTGATTTGGAGACTGTTGGTGCTCGCATGTTCGAGACTCACTGGGGTATGTCAAAGGATTACGAGGTTAGCTGCGAGGAGCTCGACCTTTTGGCTACTGTTGCTAAGGAGTGCGGCGTAACAGGCTCTCGTATCATGGGCGGTGGCTTCGGCGGTTGCACAATCAACCTCGTTAAGGCTGACTTGTATGACAACTTCATCGCTACTGCGAAGGAGAAGTTCAACGCAGCTTATGGTCACGAGCCAAAGATTTATGATGTTGTAATCTCTGACGGTGCTCGTAAGTTGGAGATGTAAGATAATGTAGTCTTACTATGAAAAGACTTATTATGTCTATGGTAGCCGTGTGCCTTGCTTGGGGCGCATCGGCTACCATTGTTTTACCCAAGATTCTGGGTAGCAATATGGTGTTGCAGCAGAACTGTGATGCCAACCTGTGGGGTAAGGCCGAGCCTAACAAGAAGGTTACCATCGAAGTGTCGTGGCGTAAAGGTAAAATCGCCACTAAGAGCGACGCTGACGGTAATTGGGCTGTGACGGTTTCAACACCTGCGGGCTCATACCAAAAACATACTATCACTATCAGCGATGGCGAGAAGCTTGTATTGGAGAATGTGATGTTTGGCGATGTGTGGGTATGCGCAGGTCAGAGCAATATGGAGATGCCTGTGAAGGGTTATATGCACCAGCCTGTCGAGAACTCGATGACCTTCATCCGCAGGGCGAGTGCCATGAAGGATAAGATTCGTATGTTCACCGTGCAGAAGGCTCGTTCCTATGATAAGGATCTTGACGACTGCAAGGGTGAGTGGCGTGAGGCGGCACCACAGAGCGTGGCGGAGACCTCGGCTGTGGCTTACTTCTTTGCTCACGAACTATCCTATGAGGTGGATTATCCTATTGGCGTAATTACTGCTGGTTGGGGTGGTTCGCGTGTGGAGTGCTGGATGCCTCTTTCGGCATTGCGTGAGATTGCTACCGAGGAGCAGATTAAGCATAAGCATACGCTGCACCCGATAACCCCTTCGGAACTATATTGCGGTATGATTGCCCCTATTCGCGACTATAAGGCAAAGGGCTTCCTGTGGTATCAGGGCGAGGCTAACCTCGGTTACCAGAGTTTGGAATATTTGGGCGATATCGACCACTACGACATTATGCTGGCTCGTATGGCCAAGCAGTGGCGCGAGGATTGGGGCGACAAGGAGAATAAGATGCCATTCTACTATGTGCAGATACCTCCATACTTCTACTGTAACTCTCGAACTGACACGACGCTGCCTCTGTTTGTGGAGTGTCAGGAGCGTGCTATGGATATTATCCCAAATAGCGGTATGGCGGCAACGACCGATCTGGGTGATGCAACTTGTCTGCACCCTCCCAAGAAGTTTGAGATAGGTGAGCGTCTGGCTGCACTGGCTCTTGCGCAGACTTATGGGAGAAAGGGCTTTGAGGCAAAGGCTCCACAGTATGAGTCGCACGAGGTGGCAGAGGATGGCAAGGTGAAGGTGAAGATGAAGAACGCTCCGATGGGTCTTGCTCCGTGGAGTAATGTGCCTGTGAAGGGTTTTGAACTTGCAGGTGAGGATAGAGTTTTCCACCCCGCAAATGCTACAGTGTGGGGTAGTGTGGTTACGGTGTGGAGTAAGCAGGTGCCAAAGCCTGTGGCTGTTCGCTATGCCTTCCGCAATGTGTGTGGCGATGTGAATCTAAAGAACCTCTATGGTGTGCCAGCTATTCCATTCCGCACTGATCGCTGGGATGACGTTAAATAACCTAAAACAAAACCAAAATGAAAAAGTTATTATTGTTGCTCTTTGCTACAACTCTGGTGTTTGGAGCTTCGGCAAAGGTGGTGCTGCCCAAGGTGCTTGGAAGCAATATGGTCTTGCAGCAGAATACAGATGTCAATCTATGGGGTAAGGCCGATGCTAACAAAAAGGTGGTCGTGAAGGCGAGCTGGGGCAAGTCTAAAGTGCAGACCAAGGCGGATGAGAATGGTAATTGGGCTGTGAAGGTGGCGACTCCTGCTGGCTCGTTTGATAAGTACACCATCTCAATCTCTGACGGCGAGGAGATTATTTTGGAGAATGTGATGATTGGTGATGTGTGGATCACATCGGGGCAGAGTAATATGGAGATGCCCGTAAAGGGTTGGGATCGTCAGCCTGTGGAGAATGCCAAAGAGTTTATCTTCTCGGCGACGAAGTATGCCGACAAGATTCGCATGTTTACTGTGCCACGCGCCCGTTCCTACAATGAGGATAAGGAGGACTGCGAGGGTGGCGAGTGGTTATGTCCCGCACCGGAGAGCGTAGCCAATATGTCGGCCGTGGCATATACGTTTGCTTACAATCTAGTGGGTAAGGTTGATTTCCCTATCGGTATTATCACATCAAACTGGGGTGGTACCCGCATAGAGTCATGGATGTCGATGAAGGCTTTGGAGGATGTTCTCACAAAGGAGCAGATTGAGCATAAGTACACCTTGCGTTCAATTAAGCCTACGGAGCTCTATTGTGCTATGATTGCCCCTATTCGCAAATACAATGCTCGAGGTTTCTTATGGTATCAGGGTTGTTCCAATCTGGGCGATATTGACCATTACGACATTATGCAGGCTAGTATGGTTAAGCATTGGCGCGAGGATTGGGGCGATACTGAGAACAAGATGCCTTTCTACTTTACCATGATTGCTCCTCACGGATACGGTAACTCACGAGCTATTGCATATCCTCTGTTCGTGGAGTGTCAGCAGCGTGCGTTGGCAAATATTCCTAACTGCGCCATGGTGGCAACAACCGACACCGGTGAGGAGGTAAACATTCACCCTGCGAAGAAGAATGAGGTGGGCGAGCGTATGGCAGCTTTCGCACTACGAGACCTGTATGGTCAGGGCGGTGTGGATATTGTCGCACCTACTTACGAGTCGTCCCGTGTAGATAAAAATGCGATTATTGTCACATTGAAGGATGTGGGTGCTGGTTTGCAACCTGGATATGGTAAACAAGTCATTGGCTTTGAACTTGCAGGAGAGGATAGAGTTTTCCATCCAGCAACGGCTTATGTGCATTCTCATCGCGAGGTGCGAGCTTGGAGTGATAAGGTGAAAGAACCTGTAGCATTGCGTTATGCATTTAGAAATTATATTCCATGTAATCTGGCAAATGCATTGGGTATCCCTGTCCCTCCATTCCGTACTGATAGCTGGGATAATGTAAAATAGTGTGAGCTAATTATTGTTATATAAGTGTCGGTGAAAACCGACACTTATTTGTATATATAGATGGATGATATGCAATAATTTTGATTTAAAGATTCATATTTATGTTGTTTTATTGAAGAATGTATTGTAATATAAGTAAAAAGTATTACCTTTACATTTGGAAAATATAAACTAAAACTATTAAATACAATGAAACATCTTTTATCAATTTTTGCAGTGGCAGTAATATCTGTTATCGCATGGGGATGCTCAAGTGGAGGTGACGAAGAGGTGCCTTTGTCAGTAACGCCTGGAGCTTTGACATTCTCATCTAGTGCAGGAAAGCAGACGGTTAATGTAACTGGTAGTAAGTGGGAAGCTATTTCGTCTCAGAAATGGTGTACATTTGAAATTCTTGATAAGCAGCTAAAAGTTACTGTGACTCAGAATTATTCGGATAAACCTCGTACTGCACAGATTACAATCACTTCTGGTTCGCAGTCTATAGTTCTTGGTGTAAGTCAGAAAGCTGGCTCAGGTAAGTTTGATGGCTTCACTGTAGGAACACTTGCATTTGCAAATTTGGAGCCTAAAGGCGGTGATGAAGTGGTAGTTTCATGTAGTGAGAAAAATTATACATTGGAAATCACAACACTCTCTCCAAAATACACTTGGAAGGCCGTGGTTACCGAGGGCGCTGATTTTGTTGTCGTTCCTGATGACGAATTATACAAGGGTAGTGGTTATCTGATATTTACGGTTAAATCTAATAATACGGTTGAGGAGCGTCATGCCGTGTTGAGAATCGAAAGTGAGTATGAAGGTGCATTCTGTGTGTATGAGTTGGAGATTACACAGAACTCATTCAACCGCAACGAAGACCCAAGTATTAACGATGTAATTGAATGGTAAACTATGAAAAGAGGATATTTATTATTATTGTCTTTGGTGACTCTTGTTGCGTGTACTAATAATGATGTAGCAATAGATAAGACCCAAAAACCTACTGAAGGAAAGATATATGCGGCCATTGATAACGATGGTGTGCGTGTGCAGTTGAATAGTGAAGTGCAGACTGTATGGAACGAAGGTGACCAGATTACTATCTTAGGTCCTAACGAGTATGCACAATATAAATTTGATGGTAAAACAGGTGACCGCTCTGGTACATTCTCTAATGTAGAGTCTTTTGACCCTATTAAGGATAAGTCTATTAAGTTTAATGCGATATTTCCAGGTCATGGTAACCTTAATTATGCAGCAACACGTGCTTCAAATGCTGAGATGATTGCCAAGTTGCCATCTCAGCAGAAATATACAAAGGATAGTTATTGTCCTAAGTCGAATATAATGGTCGGTACAAGTAATGATGGCTCTTCTTATGTGTTTAAGAATGTAGTTTCTTATTTGCGCCTAAGCCTCGTTGGTCAGAAGGCCGTTAAGAGTATCAAACTTAGAGGTAATAATCGTGAGTTGTTGGCTGGTGAGATGTTTGTTAATACCGATAACTTGAATTGCCACTTGAAGGGTGATGATATCGGTAATGTGAAAGAGATTAGCCTCGATTGCGGTAAGGGTGTACAACTTTCTGAGACTCCAGTGGATTTCCACTTCGTTGTACCTCCCATTAATATGGAAAAGGGTTTTATCATCGTGGTTGAGTTTACCGATGGTACTGTATTCTCAAAGGTACATCCTAAGATGCTTCGAATGATGAGAAATCGCCTCTATCCTATGGCTGTTTTGAATGTTGATCCATCGGATGACGATAAGTATATCTATATCTATCACTCAGGTAACACAATAGCAACACCTTTGCTTTATTTGACAGCTGATGTATTATCTCCAGCTACTGTTGCGTGGGGTGATGATAATGTTTCAATTTTGGGAACTGATGATGATGTTGAAAATTATGTTTACACTGATGACAAACCTTCACATACAGTAACAGTTCAAACTAGCGATGCTAATATTTTGATATTGAATAGTTGCATCGGTATTTCGAAAATAGATTTGACTAACTTCTAAACCGTAGTTAAGATGAAAAAATTATTATTCATACCATTACTTTTTGTTAGTTTTGTTTTGTCGGCTATGCCGATAGGTGAGAAGCGAGCACGCGAACTAGCAGTTCAGTTCTTTGCCAAGACTGCTACTCGTGCAACAGATGTTAAGCTGGATTTGGAGTGGGCTGGTCATGACATTAAGCAACCAGTAACTCGTGGTTCTGTGGTGGATGCTGATGAGGCTTTGCTGTACATTTATAACCGAGCAGATTCTGAAGGTTTTGTTATTATCTCGGGTGACGATAGTCAGCGCCCTGTAGTGGCATACTCTCACGAAGGTTCTGTGAATGTGAACGACATGGCCGATGCTACACGTTGGTTGCTTTCGGCTTGGTGTGAGCAGATTGAAGCAGCGCAAGAAGCAAATGTTCCACCGCTCAATGGAAATATTATCTTTGATGATAATGGTGAGGATATAGATGAGCTCTTGTATGAAACAGCCAAGTGGAATCAGGGTGAGCCTTATAACCGTTTGTCACCAGTTTATCGTGCTGGACAGGCTCCTTCTGGATGTGTGGCTACGGCAATGTCTATTGTTATGCGTTACTATATGTGGCCAGATTGTGGTGTTGGTACTACTAAGGCCTATACACTCGATTGGCATCCTAGTGATGTAGATCCATCATTGCACCAGAAGATAAATATTCCAGCCAATGAACTTGGTCACAAGTATGATTGGAATAAGATGCCTCTTCGATATGATCGTGGTCAATATTCAGTTGCACAGGGTGACGAGGTTGCAAAGTTGATGTATGACGTAGGTACTGTTATGGAAATGGGCTGGGCACCAGGAGGTTCAGGTGCGGTAACTGGTTATTGCGCATCGCGATTGCCTCAATACTTCAAGTATGGTAAGGGTGCTGTTTGGATTGGTGATGGCATGTATTCAAGAGAGGAGTGGTTTGCACTTTTGCGTGAGAATTTGCAAATCTATGGTCCTATGATTGGTGCTGGTGGTGGTCACGCCTATGTGCTTGATGGCTATGATAGCAAGGGCTATTTCCATATGAATTACGGTTGGGGTGGAAGTTCCGATGGTTATTACTATTTGCCAGATAATGACTTTACTCGTAGCATGGGTGCATGTTTCTACCTCGAGCCAGATAGAACAGGTACATCGAAGCCTCGTGATAGATTTGGTATGGCTGCGTTAGGTGGCGGCGATCCATGGTATTGCACCGTATTTGGTTTGGAGTCTCATACTAAAGATATTGTACCTAATAAAGAAATTGAGTTGCATAGAGCAATCTATAGAAGTGACTCAAATGGTCCATTTACAGGTTACTTCAATCTCGTATTGTGTGACCGAGAGGGTAATTTTATCGAAACTATTGATGAAAACTATTTCGAAAATTTGGCTCCTGGTGTAGATATCAGAGATAAGATTGCTAGTAAGGTAGTAGTTAAACGAGAGTTTAAGGAGGGTTATCGTTTGCGTTATTACTTCAAGGGTGAGAACCCAGGTGTATGGGAGTGGTTGCGTGCTTCTAATGGATGTGATGAGATTGTCTTGTGTGCATCTCCTGAGGAAATTGCAGAGCGAACAGAGTTTATTTACGATAAGAGTACCAAGGTTTTGAATTTATGGTCGCTTATTCCTTTGACATATGAGGTGAAGGATGCTAATGGCAAGGTTTCGTCTTCAGGTTCAGTTTATGGCGGACGTCATTATAATAGTCGTAAGGGCCCTAATAGCGAATATATTAAGGTAGGCGCTGAGCTAAGTTTCAAGAATTATGAGCCTGGTGAATATACTGTTTCACTCTCATGTGGTGGAGGTCGCCCTTATAATCTCACAATCGTTATCTAATATAGTCCAAATATGTAATATTCCCCAAGGTGCGAAATGTGCTTTGGGGATTTTTATGTGTAAAAGGGTTGAAGATGTGTTATTTTGTGGTTTGGAACAAAAATATTTTCTTTTAATTGTCGTTATAACAAAAAATATGTGTAATTTTGCACGATAATACCCTGCTATGTGCAGTAAAGAGTTTAATATGAGAAGATTTTTATCATACATCATACCTTTGATTGCGGCGTGGGCTGTGTTTGCAGGTTGCTCAAGCATCCAGCGTGTCATTAATACATCGGATAACGATTTGATATTCCAACGAGGTTTGGTGTATTATAAAGCCGAAAAGTGGTCAAAAGCTATTATATTGTTTGAACACTGTGAGCCATACTTGAAGGGATTCCCACAGGAGGACTCGGTGGCATATTATAGAGCTCATAGCTATTATAAGAATTACGACTTCCAAACTGCAGCATCACTTTTCGATGAGTTCCGTCGTAATTATGGTCGAAGTGTGTTTATCGAGGATGCTGAGGCATATTTCGCACGAAGCCTATATAACATGTGCCCAAGTCCTGAACGTGACCAGACAACTACTTCAGCTGCGATTGTGGCAATTGCCGAGTTCTTGGCGCACCATCCCGAGAGTGAGCAGCGTGAATTCTTTCATGAGCTGACCCGTGATTTGACATGGCGTATGGAGGAGCGTTCATTCCTTAATGCTTATACCTATTACAAAATATTGCGTTATGATTCGGCTATTATAGCTTTCCGTAATGCGCTGAAAAAGTACCCCGACTCGCATCGTCGAGAGGATATAATGTATTATATTACTATGTCGGCATATAATTTTGCCGATAACTCGGTGGCATCGAAGCAGGCCGATCGTTTTATGACTGCTTTGGACTCTTACTACTCTTTCATCATGGAGTATCCTGAATCGAAATATCGTGCCGAGTTGGATAAGCTCGCCGACAATGCGAAGCGATACATTGAGAAGATCAAGGGTGAGAAGGTTGAGGATGGTAATGTTGCCGATGCCGCAGCTATCAGAATAACTCAGTAAATTAGGAAGAATAACAACGACAAAAAAGATATAACATGGAAATCAAGAAGAACATTCCCAACAACACTGTAACACGTAAATTGGTTGATTTGGATAAGCAGACCGGTAATATCTACGAGAGCATCAATATCATTGCTCGTCGTGCAAATCAAATATCATCGGAGCTTAAGACCGAACTCAATCGCAAATTGGCCGACTTCTCGTCACCTACCGACACTATGGAGGAGACATTTGAGAATCGTGAGCAGATTGAGATTTCTCGTTACTACGAGCGTTTGCCAAAGCCAGTAATCATCGCTACCGAGGAGTTCCTCGATGACGAGGTTTACTATCGCAAGGGTTAATAACTTACAGAGTTTAGGGATTTTTGTATCGGTTCGGTAGTGCCGAATGAAGTCAGATGGAAAGTCTCTAATGCTAATGAAAACCTTTTATGTTGAAGGGTAAACATATTATACTTGGAATTACGGGTAGCATAGCCGCTTATAAGTCGGCTGTGCTTTGCCGTTTATTGGTGAGTGCTGGTGCTGAAGTAAAGGTGGTGATGACACCTCTTGCCAAGCAGTTTATCACACCACTTACCATGGCAACTGTGTCGCAACATCCTATCTTGGTAGATTTCTTTAATCCCGAGAATGGTGAATGGAATTCGCATGTGAAACTTGGCGAGTGGGCCGATCTATATCTTATAGCTCCCGCCACAGCAAATACTATGGCGAAGATGGCGACGGGAGTAGCAGATAATCTATTGCTTACAACCTATCTTTCGGCGCGTTGTCCTGTGGCTGTAGCACCTGCCATGGATCTTGATATGTATGCACATGTGGCTACGCAACGCAATATTGAGCAGTTGCGTCGGGATGGTGTTCATATTGTTGAGCCTGGCTCGGGATTCTTGGCCAGCGGATTGGTTGGTAAGGGTCGTATGGCCGAGCCTGAGCATATAGTCGAGGCTGTAAGTGCAATTCTCGAAGAAAAAAAAAAGAGCTTAGAGGGTAAACATTTTCTCGTTACCGCTGGGGCAACCATTGAACCTATTGATCCCGTGAGATTTATATCAAATCACTCGTCGGGTAAGATGGGATATGCCGTTGCTGAAGCATTGTCAGAACGTGGTGCCGAGGTTACGTTGGTGAGTGGTCGCACAAGCCTTGCTACACCCAAGGGTGTGAAGCGTGTTGATGTTCTAAGTGCCGAGGATATGTGGCAGGAGTGTGTGGCTCGTTTTCCGGAGTGCGATGGTGCTGTTATGTGTGCTGCTGTGGCAGATTATACCCCAAGTGTCGTTGCTGAGCAAAAGTTGAAGAAGGGTGATTCGGATATGACGCTTGAGCTAAGGCGCACAAAAGATATTGCTGCTACGTTGGGTGCAAATAAGGGCAAGCGTGTACTTGTGGGTTTTGCCATGGAGACCGAGCATGAGCAGCAAAATGCTGTAGGTAAGCTTGAGAGGAAGAATTTTGATTTTATTGTACTTAACTCGTTGCGTACCGAAGGTGCAGGCTTTCGAGGTGATACCAATGTTGTGACACTCATTGATAGAGAGCATAGTCAGCCATTGCCACTTATGTCGAAGCACGAGGTGGCGGAGAAGATAGTTGATAAGATTGAGGAATTTTTGTAGTTAGATATGTTGCGACGACTTTCAGTTGAGAATTATGCGCTTATCGAGAAACTCGATTTGCAACTCGATAAAGCCTTGAATATCATTACAGGTGAGACAGGCGCTGGTAAATCTATTTTGCTGGGAGCCTTGGGCTTGTTGTTGGGTAATAAGAATGAGAGTGGCGCAATACATAATCAGGAACGTAGCTGCATTATCGAGGGTGAGTTTGATATTGAGGGCTATAATTTGGAGCCATTCTTCCAAAATAATGACCTTGATTATGAACCCGTGACGGTTATTCGTCGTCTTATATCTCCGTCGGGCAAGAGCCGTGCGTTCGTAAATGATATTCCTGTTCAATTGTCGGTGTTGAAACAGTTGGGCATGTCGCTTATTGATATCCATTCGCAACATCGTAATATGGTGCTTTCGGATGAAGGTTTCCGTTTAGATGCTGTTGATACGTTGGCCCAGGATGAGGATATACTTAACGAGTATAGGACAGTTTACAGCCTGTTGCGTAACAAGCAACGAGAGCTGGAACGTCTGAAGACTGAGGCAGAAACGTTGCGTAAGGATGAGGAGTGGTTGCGTTATCAGGTGGCTGAGTTTGAAGCTGCCGCATTGAAAGAGGGTGAGCTTGAGGCGGCTGAAGCCGAACTTGCAGTGTTGGAAAATGCCGATCAGATTGGCGAGGCTCTCATTATGGTGCGCAATATTCTGGATGCTGAGCAGATAGGTGTCTTGGAGCAACTTGCTGTGGCTGAGAGTGTAATCTCAAAGGTGAGTGATAACTATCCTAATGGCAATGAGATAGTATCTCGCCTTCATTCAGTATTGCAGGAGTTGAAGGATTTAGGTATCACGGTGGCGGACGATAGTGAGCGTATTGAGGCCGATCCCGAGCGATTACAACGCTTGACAGATAGAGTAAATACAATCTATTCGATGTGTCAAAAGCATCGTGTTAAAACATTGGATGAACTCATTGCCATTGGTGAGAAGTTCTCGTCACAATTGTCTGTTATTACACATAGCGATGAGCAGATCGTGCAGTTGCAGGAGGAGATAGAATTTATAACACAACAGGCGCAGTCTTATGCTCAGCAGTTGCATGATAAACGAGAACAGGCGGCAGTACAAATATCTGCCGAGGTGGCTGCAATGCTCAAGCGATTGGGTATGGAGGAGGCTCGTTTTGAAGTGCGAGTAACGCCTACCGATGAGTTGATATCTTCTGGTCGTGATAGAATCTACTTTATGTTCTCGGCAAATGCAATGGTAGAGCCACAGATGGTTGAGAAGGTTGCGTCGGGAGGTGAGCTTTCGCGAGTGATGCTGGCTTTGAAGGCTATGATTGCTCGACGAAAGAATTTACCTACCATTATCTTCGATGAGATAGATACAGGTGTATCGGGTCGTATTGCCGATGTTATGGGTGAAATCATTAGCGAACTAGCTTCAAATATGCAGGTTGTGGCGATTACGCATCTGCCGCAGGTAGCATCAAAGGGTGAGAGCCATTATGTGGTATATAAGCATCAGAGTCGCACAAATATAGCGGTGTTAAGTGCCGAGCAACGTGTTGAGGAGATTGCCAAGATGTTGTCAGGTAGTCAGATATCAGAAGCAGCACTTAATCAAGCCAAATTATTGTTGAATGCAAATTGATAGTTTAAGATATGAATAAGTTAAAAGTCTTGTTGTTTTCACTTTGCGCCATGTTGTCGAGTTGCGCAGATAGTGAACTTGAAATCAAGTTAAAAGACGTGCTTGAGGATGCTGTACGCACCTATGGCATGAAGGCTATTGAGGTTGAGAAGGCTCGTGTCGCAGCGCCATTTGCATTTGCTAATGGTGAGGAGATCATGGCCGATGGTGAAAATTCGTGGGCAGGAGGTTATTTCATTGGTAGTTTGTGGCTATTATCGCAGTGGGGTGAGGATGCCATCCTCCAGGAGAGTGCCGATGTTCTTACTTATCGCTACAAAGAACCTAAAGGAATTGATATCTCGGAATTGACAGCTGTGGTAAATGTAGCACACTACAAAGGATATAACATAACCAAAAATCCTCGCTATGAGGAAATCTTGGGTATGGTAACGAGACTGATGTCTAATTCATTCTACAAAGTTCCTACCTATCGTATGACCAAACCTGTAGAGGGAGAGCCTAGTACATATCATCGTGTAACAATTAATTATATGCCCGCAATAGAGTGTTTCCACGGAATCGGTTGGGGTCAAAATAATGTTATTCACGGCAATGCAGTGAAGAAGTATCTATGTCGCGAGGATGGATCGGTGAACGAAGGTGTGATATTGGATATGTCGAACCCATCATGGCGTAAGGCTTTTTCGGTTTATGGCGAGAACGCAGAGTCGGCATGGGCACGTGGACAAGCATGGGCATTGTATGGATACACAATGTTATATCGTTTGACTGAGGATGATGCATTCCTTAAGCAGAGTAAGAAGATTGCAGGGTATATTATGAAAAATTTGCCCGCGGATGGAATACCCAATTGGGATTTTGCGTCAGAGAAGCAGCAGAAGGATTCGTCGGCAGCCGCAATTATGGCGTCGGCATTCATTGACTTGTATGGTTTGACAGGTGATGTTTCATACTTGCAGGTTGCCGAGCAGCAGCTTACGACACTCAGCTCGGATGAGTATCTGGCAAAGGCTGATGAGTGTGGAGGCTTTATGCTGAAGCATGGTGTTGAGAACTATCCTCAAAGTAAATTAGTTGATGCGTCGCTTGTCTATGGCGATTATTACTTTATCGAGGCTATGATTCGTTATCTGAATAGATAAATACGCGACTGTGCTATATCATAATCAAGGCTATCGGGGATTCTCGATAGCCTTGATTTTTATGAATACTATCTGCTTGTAGTGAGATGACAATGATATAAATCTGCGTTGGAATAAATTTGCGATTTCGTAGATTACTGCAATATTTTATATCCTCGGCGCATAGATGTTGATTTTGCAGTTGGAAAATCGGCGGGCACGTCCTGCTTAACCTTACCTGTCGCGGCCCACTCAGCACCTCGGAGTAGTAGCGTTTGGAATCCTGCGCACTGCATGGCAGGGTTATTGGCAAGTGATTCGCCACAATGCCCGAGCATTATGTGAAAAATGCGAGCCTTACCATAATCGACGGTGAAAACAAGTGGCTCTTCGCGTCCCGAGCCACCTGTCTTGGGGTCGGCATATCCGGAATAGAGCAAGTCCTTGATGTTTGCAGGCCCGCGCATGCGGTCATACATTTCGTCGCGTGCATGTAACCAATTGTCGGGTAAATCTTTAGTTATGGGGTGCTTGCGATTGCGGCAGTGCATTGGATACTGACGTTGTGCACCATGTGAACCTCCGGCACCTGCGCCATTATCCAATACACCGATACCATTTATTAAGTAGTAGTAAGGGCCTGATTTTTCATTGCGTCCTTCCCATCCGCCGAGCGCAATTATTTTGTTGAATTCCTCCCACTGGGCAAAAGCATTGTCGGCAGCGTGGTAAACGACTATTCCACCACCGCGACGAGCATATTCTATAAATGCCTCCTCGGTGGGTTTAGACCAGCGGTCGCCGTTATAGTCAAGTACTACAACATCATACTCCTCGAAGTTGGGATTGAACTTACTCATGTCTCCACCTTTGGCTGGGGTGAGGATTGTATCGACCTGAAATAACCCCGATTGGTCGAGTATAAGTCGCAAAGCGCGGTGGCTAACCTGCCAGTTATGGTTGTTTTGTCCCGAGAGTATCAGGGCTTTCATCTTTTTACTACGTGCCATCGAAGGTTGTGTGGTAAAAAATGAAACAAGTGATAATAGTATGGCGAGCGAGAATTTAAATAGCTTTTGCATATATTTACATCTTTTTGTTACTAAACAAAGTTATGAAAAATAATTTTATTTGCAAAGCTATTAGTGTGGTGGTTGTTATGAATTACGACGCTTGCGCAGTGCTCGTTTCAGACGATTAACGCCCTCCTTGCCCAAAATTATTATGCCTACATATTGAGTGGTTTTTGCCAGGCCGAAAAATATAATCCACAATATGGTTCTCAATGATGCAGATATGGATAGGGGAATTACAGCAAAAGATATGATATAAAATACAACACATGCAAGCATACATATCACACCGGTGCGGAATGACAGCGATTTTAAGAATCGCTTTATTTTTATCCAAAGGGCTTTCATGCTTTGCTTGTTATGTTTTATATGGCTACAAAAATATCCATTTTGGAATAAATAAGCAAATTATGTACCGCATAATATTGGTCTAAAAGAGTATCAAACTAAGAAAAAAAATCCAGATATGATGTAGGGTTAGAAATTTTTTATAACTTTGGATATCAAATTGAAATCATAGAACTGCGATTATTATGAAGTACACGCTAATAGAAGTTACATGCAAAGAGCTTGAAACGGCATTTATTGAATTGCCTAAGCGTTTGTATAAGGGAAATCGTAATTGGGTTTGCCCGTTGGATGATGATATAAAATCGGTGTTTGATACAAATAAGAATAAACTATTTGCCGATGGTGAAGCTATTCGTTGGGTGGCATTTAATCAAGAGGGTGAGGTCGTTGGTCGTATTGCCGCCTTCTATGATAACGAGCATGCATATGCCTATGAACAGCCTACGGGTGGTTGTGGTTTCTTCGAAGCGATAAATGATCAGGAGTTGGCAAATATGCTGTTTGACGCAGCGCGTATGTGGCTCTTGAGTCGAGGTATGGAGGCTATGGATGGCCCGATTAATTTTGGACCTCGTGATTCATGGTGGGGATTACTTGTTGAGGGATATGAGTTCCAGCCACTGTATTCAAATCCATACAATCCGCCATATTACAAGGAGTTGTTCGAGAACTACGGCTTTCAGAACTATTTTAATCAGAATACATATCTGTGGAAGGTTGATGATGATGATATCAACAGTTCAATTACCGAGCGCGCAAAGCGTTTGAGGAATACACCTGGGTATAGCTTTTCTTCAATTTCAACCGATAACTTGGAGCAAGTAGCAGAGGATTTCCGCATAATATATAACAAGGCTTGGAGCCTGTTTACGGGTGTTAAGCCAATGGAGAGTGCCGAGGCTCAGGCTATTATGCGAACTCTGAGGCCTATCGTAGATCCTAACATCATCTTCTTCGCATATTTCAATAACGAGCCTATTGGATTTTTTATAATGGTACCCGATATTAATCGCATTATCGGTAAATTTAACGGTAAACTTAACTTGTGGAATAAGTTGCGTTTGATGTGGGAGTTGAAGGTGAGGAAGAGTTGTGATAGAATCTTCGGAATGATATTCGCCGTTACGCCCGAGTTTCAGGGTAAGGGCGTGGAGTCGGGTATGATTCAATATGTTTACGAAACATATATTCGTACCGATAGAAATAACTACAAGACGGTAGAATTTGCGTGGATTGGCGATTTTAATCCAGTTATGAATCGAATGATTCAGAGTTATGTGTGTGCTACACGTCATAAGATGCATACCACATATCGCTATTTGTTTGACCGCGAGAAGCCATTTACACGTTGTCCTCGATTGGGTATTAAGCGTAACGAAAAGTAATGAAGCAAGCAGCAACGACGATAATGCTATTGCTCTTCGCCGCGATGACGAGTTTGCTGGCTGTGGCGCAAGAGAAGCCTAAGACTCTGGCTAAGCCTACGCTCTATATATTTTCAGCACAGTGGTGTGCGCCATGTCAGCGTATGCATAAGGAGGCATTGGGTGATCATGAAGTAATGGTTATGCTACAGCATATGGATCATCGTTTGGTTGATATGGACTTAACTAAAGATGGTAAGTTGCTGTATAATAAACATGCACGTTCAGGCGGAGTGCCAGAGTTGGTTCTTTACGATGGAGAGGGTAAGCTAATAGCCCGTCAGGCAGGGTATGAAACTGTTGAGGGTATGGTTAAGTTTATGCGTCAGGCATTTTCTGCCGAGGAGTTGGAGAATATAGCTAGGGAGAAGGCGTTGCGCAAACTTCGTTATGTGGATTTTGAAGATAATGAATAAATGATTAATACTATAACACAAATGAAAACAACAGCTTTTACAAAGTATCATATTGCCGCAGGAGCTAAGATGGCTGAGTTTGCGGGATATAACATGCCTATTGAATTCTCGGGTATTAACGACGAGCATATGACCGTGCGCGAGAAGTGCGGTGTGTTTGATGTGAGCCATATGGGCGAGATATGGGTTAAGGGTGATAAGGCTCTTGATTTGTTACAGCGCATTGCGTCGAATGATGTGTCTAAACTCTTTGATGGCAAGGTGCAGTATGCTACCATGCCTAATGGAAAGGGTGGAATTGTGGATGATATTCTTATCTACAAGTTCAGTGACACGAAGTATATGCTTTGCGTGAACGCCGCTAATACAGATAAAGATTGGGCTCATATTTGTGCCGAGGGTGCAAAAATGGGTATGCAACCAGGTGTGGAACTCGAGAATGCTTCAGATAACATCGCTCAGCTTGCAATTCAAGGTCCTTTGGCTATGAAGCTCGTGCAGAAGATGTGTCAGGAGTCCGTTGAAGATATGGTGTATTATACTTTCAAGCAGACTAAGTTGGCGGGTTGTGACGTGATTCTCTCGGCTACGGGATACACAGGTTCAGGTGGCTGTGAGATTTATATGTATAATTCTGACGCTGATACCATCTGGGAGGCTATGTGGAAGGCTGGCGAGGAGTTTGGCTTGAAGAACATCGGCTTAGGTGCACGTGACACATTGCGTTTAGAGAAGGGTTTTGCTCTCTATGGTAACGATATCGATGATACTACTTCTCCTTTGGAGGCAGGCTTGGGTTGGGTTACCAAGTTTGTTGAGGGAAAGGATTTTATTGATAAGGAGTTCCTTGCGCAGCAGAAAGCCGAGGGCGTGCAGCGTAAGTTGGTTGGTCTGAAGATGATTGACCGCGGTATTCCACGTCATGGATATAAACTCGCCAATCTTGAGGGCGAGGAGATTGGTGTGGTTACATCGGGTACCATGTCGCCAATGTTGAAGGTTGGTATCGCTTTGGGCTATGTTAAAACAGAGTATGCCGCTATAGGAACAACAATTGCTGTTGTGATTCGTGACCGTCTTTTGAAAGCCGAGGTTGTTAAGTATCCTTTTGTATAGGTGATCACTTGATAGATAATTCAAAATGCTGCCCCCAAAAGGCAGCATTTTGTTGTAATAGACCGATTGCTGCTTGCAGGGAAAGACTATATACAAACAAAAAAATGCGAGGTTATCACCTCGCATCTGCAAATTTCAGGGGTGGAAGATGGGGCTCGACCGCCGTCAGGCGAAGCGAGGATCCCTTTGAAGATAAATATCATTTTATCCTCGCAACCCATTTAACATATCCACTTACAATCTCTTTGCAGATGTTGCCTACGGCGAATTTTTTGTTTGTTTTAAGTGGGGAAGTTTACTTGCACAATAAATACAAACAAAAAAATGCGAGGTATTCACCTCGCATCTGCAAATTTCAGGGTGGAAGATGGGGCTCGAACCCACGACCTTAGGAACCACAATCCTCTACTCTAACCAACTGAGCTACATCCACCATTTAGACTTGATCTCTCAAATCGGATGCAAATATATGGTTTTTCTTGTTCTTATCCAAATTTATTTGCAAAAACTTTAAAAAAATGTTTCTTGGCTCAATGATAATTGCCAAGGTTTTACTTCTTGTTATGGTACTTTACCCAACCATCGTAGCCGACATTAAGTTCGATAACACGATAACCATTGCCAGCAAGAACTCCTGCAACTTGTTTGCTACGACCTCCTCCTTTGCAATAGAGTGCAATGGTTTTGTCTTTGGGCAACTGTTTGTAGTCGGTGAAGAAGGTTGCACTACGCACGTTTAAATTTATCTCTGTACCCTCGATAGCTCCTGCTTCATGCTCTTCCGGTGTGCGGACATCAACCAACACGACATCTTCGTCTTGGAGAAGTTTTTCGAAATGTTCTACATCAAAAGATCTAAATTTTACGCTACTTTTTCTACTTGGGGCGCACGACGAGATAAATACCACCGTGATAAGTAAAAGTATAACTCTCATAACGCTAATTATTCCTTTTTAAATGTTTGCTTGATACGTGAGACGATATTGGTCTTAATGGGTGAGAATACCACCTCGATATCTGCATTTTCTCCTGCTTTAAGGTCTATTGAAAAACCGACACGACATGTGTTGTCAATAGCTGTTTCGTAAGGTTTTAGCTCATTGTGGTGCCAAATTTTTGCAATTGAATTTGAACGTGTCTTAATTCGCATATAGAGCGTTTTCCCATCTTGCTTAAGGAGAATGGTGTTGGGTGATACAATCTCGGCCTCGGCATGTGTAGTTATATGCCACTCCAAAGTCGATGGGGCGTTTCCGTTTTCTATTTTGTCGATTATTGTGAGATAGTTTTTCTTGTCAATAGTAGCTGTGCGATGAACGCTCTTAGCCTGAGCTTCAAATATAGGACTAAGGTTTAAGCTCACGCTCTTTTCACTTTTGTTGGTGCTGTGAGTTGTAATTGTAGCCATGCCATCTACATTGTGACGCTCACCCTTGAATGATAGGGTATTGTGTGAGTCGGCTCCCATGCGGAAAATGCTCCAGCGGTCGCTCTGCTGGCTGATATTGTTAGTGTCGATTCCCGCAGTTTTTAATTTCTCGCTGCTCTCTTTACCTAAGTCTATGGCCCAACGTACGCCATTCAACTCATAAACAAACGAACCTGCATCCATGTGGGCATTGTTTGCGGAAGCCTTACCTCCTTTAATGGCAAAATAGGCATCGCCCTCGTTCCAACCTCCGCGATATACAAATAGTGGTGTGCCATCGCTATTGCACCATAGCTTCTCGGTGGGCATGGTCGCTGAGTCTAAATCTATCGAAATGGCGTTTAGCATGTATAATGGCAGGAACTTATCTGCTGTGAACTTATTTTGGCTTAGAAGTTGTTCGTCGATGGCTATGAGAGAGGGGTTGTTGCTTCTGCGAGCAAACCAATATTTTGTTGGTAAGCATCGAGCCTGTTCTGTCTCGCAATCGCCGAAATTGAAAATTTTTCCCGAAGGCGCAACTATTTGGTTTGTGATAGCGGCCGAGTGTGTGAACTTTTCGTTCGAGCTAATGGCGGTGTCGTTGCCGAGTGAAGATTCAAGGGCTGCGGCCAGCATGACTTCAAAGCCTGAGCTATAAGCCCAGCTTGTATAGCCATCGAAAGAGTATGCTTGTAGAGCCTTTTTGTTTGATTCTATACATTTGGCAATGAGAGTTTTGCAGTATTCTGGTGAGCGCTCTAAAGTCGCTAAGGCACCATAAATTATACCTGCATTGCAGATTTGATTTTCTATACTTGAGTCTTGCCAAAAACCGAGGTCTGTGGCTTCTGTCAAAAGTAATCCTTTTTCGTATATGGCTGTGCCTATGATGCTACGCGAGTGTACCGACAGACGACGATACAACCAGTCGTAACCGATTGCAAGAGCCATTGTCATTTCGGCAACATCGCGAAATTGTGTTGGGTTCCAATCTTGAAAATAGCTTGCCGCCAACATCTCTCGCTCGGCTGCTGCTACATAACGCATATCGTCGGTAGTTAGGTGCGCATACGAAAGATATAAGATGCGCTTTAGTGCCTCTTGGGACGGATTGGACATATTTTGCTTAATCGCCTCAACGTTTAGTAAGCTGTCGGCCATTGATATAATCTTGTCGTGAACAACTCTTGCATTTGCCGACTTTGTTGGCAGTTCACGCATCTTGGTTATGTCCCCTTTCACCAACATTAAACGTGGGTGGGGTGCTATGTTTTCGTAGTCAAACGTCTGTGCAGTGGCTGAAAAAACCGCCAAAGAAAATATTGCAAAGTAGAGTGTTAATAATTTTTTCATAATAAAAAGTAAAAAGCGCGTAAAATTAGAAATAATTTTGCAAACTTCGTACTTTAGTTGGCAGATTAATCTAATGTAGGCAGAAAAACTATATTGTGTGTGTCATTTTGGCAGTTAGGAGAGTGCTGGATGACAAAATAATATGCCATTTAAGGTTTGGCACATAGCTTGCTTGGAAAAAGAGTAAAACAGAAAATAAAATATCGTAAAACATAAACTAAAACATAATAAAACTATGACAATCAAACCACTTTCAGACCGCGTATTGGTATTGCCAAATGCGGCAGAGGAGAAGACCGCAGGCGGTCTGTTTATTCCTGACACAGCAAAAGAGAAGCCACTTATGGGTAAGGTAGTAGCCGTAGGCCCTGGTACAGCAGATGTTAAGATGGAGGTTAAGGAGGGCGATACAGTTCTCTATGGTAAGTATGCTGGCACAGAGATCAATGTTGATGGTACTGACTACCTCATTATGAAGCAGAGCGATATTTTGGCTATCTGCTAATTGGTTTAGTGTAAAATTAAAAACATAATACAGAGATGGCAAAGGAGATTAAATATAATGTAGAGGCACGCGACCTTTTGAAGGAGGGTGTAGATGCTTTGGCGAATGCCGTAAAGGTTACACTCGGTCCTAAGGGTCGTAACGTAATTATTGACAAGAAGTTCGGTGCGCCACAGATTACAAAGGACGGTGTTACCGTAGCAAAGGAGATTGAGTTGGAGGATAAGTTTGCCAACATGGGTGCACAGATGGTTAAGGAGGTTGCATCGAAGACCAACGACGACGCTGGTGACGGTACAACAACTGCAACAGTTTTGGCTCAGGCTCTTATCGGTGTAGGTTTGAAGAACGTAACTGCTGGTGCCAACCCAATGGATTTGAAGCGCGGTATGGATAAGGCTGTTGCTATCGTTGTTGACGAGCTTCGTAAGCTCTCTCAGGAGGTTGGTAGCGATATCTCGAAGATTGAGCAGGTAGCTACAATCTCTGCTAACAACGACAACGCAATTGGTAAGCTCATCGCTGAGGCTATGGCTAAAGTGAACAACGAGGGTGTTATCACCGTTGAGGAGGCTAAGGGTACCGAGACTCACGTTGATGTTGTTGAGGGTATGCAGTTCGACCGTGGTTATATCTCGGCTTATTTCATGACCGACACTGAGAAGATGGAGGCAGAGTTAGAGAAGCCTCTCATCCTCATCACCGACAAGAAGATCTCTACAATGAAGGAGATTATGGGCGTGTTGGAGCCAGTAGCTCAGAATGGTCGTTCACTTCTTATCATCGCCGAGGATGTTGATGGTGAGGCATTGTCGGCACTCGTGGTGAATAAGTTGCGTGGTACATTGAAGATTGCAGCTTGTAAGGCTCCAGGCTTTGGTGACCGTCGTAAGGATATGTTGGAGGATATCGCAATCCTCACAGGTGGTACAGTAGTTTCTGCCGACAAGGGTATGAAGCTTGAGGATGCTACTATCGAAGTGTTGGGTTCTGCTGAGAAGGTTGTAATGAACAAGGAGACTACAACAATCGTAGATGGTATGGGAGAAAAGGAGAATATTGCTTCACGTATCGCAATGATTCGCGGTGGTATCGAGTCTGCTAAGTCTGACTACGACCGCGAGAAGTTGCAGGAGCGTTTGGCTAAGCTCTCTGGCGGTGTAGCTGTACTCTATGTAGGAGCTGCGACCGAGGTTGAGATGAAGGAGAAAAAGGATCGCGTTGACGATGCTTTGGCGGCTACTCGTGCTGCTGTTGAAGAGGGTATCGTTCCTGGTGGTGGTGTGGCTTACATCCGTGCCGTAGCCGCTTTGGAGAACCTTAAGGGTGATAACGAGGATCAGACAACAGGTATCCAGATCGTTAAGCGTGCCATCGAGGAGCCTTTGCGCCAGATTGTAGCAAACGCTGGCGGCGAGGGTTCAGTTGTTGTGAACAAGGTTAAGGAGAGCGAGGGCTCAATGGGTTACAATGCTCGTGACGACAAGTACGAGGATATGCTCGCTGCGGGTATCATCGACCCAACAAAGGTGTCTCGCGTAGCCTTGGAGAATGCAGCTTCAATCGCTTCTATGTTCCTCACTACTGAGTGTGTATTGGCAGAGAAGAAGTCTGATGCACCAGCTATGCCAGCAATGCCACAGGGTGGTATGGGCGGCATGATGTAGTCGGCTGATATATAATTAAAATAGCGTCATCGAAAATCGGTGACGCTATTTTTTTTATTTTCGTTTACATGTTGTGCAACGATAGTGGTAATGGTCTGTTGTGCTGTTGCATATCGGACATGTATTGCCAGCTGTGTTGTGGTAAGGGGCAAAACTTGACTGTGCTGCATATTGATACGATTCAGGTCGATATCCTTTGCCTCCACAGTCTGGACATGAAGTTGTTTGTGATGCAGTGTTCTGTGACGATGTGTTGCTTGATGAACTTTTCATTTCACGGGTAATGTTAAGGTATGCTTCGGCTTCACCTGGGGCCCACAGTTTTGTGCTCACTTGATATCCGATGCCTTGGCAATTCTGGCATACACCTCTACCACCACAAATAGGACAAGGTTGATTTGTCTTTAAGTAGGCATGCCAATAACGTCCTGTGCCATTACACATATAGCATGTGCCTTTTCCGTAGCAATGCACACAGGTGTTAGCAGATGTGGCGTTACAATATCCATCCGTATAAAAAACATAGTGAGCTTGACCCATTACAGATGGGGCTGTAAGCTCATCGCTGATTACTCGCCCAGAATAATCGGTTTGCCCTCGTCTTGCACTGCCAGAGTAGCTGAAAAGCTGCTGCAATTCAGCCAAACGAGTGCTTGAAACTCCTGATAATGCATTGGTGGCAATCGCTGTGTTTCCCGAAGCAATCCCCGCAGCGGCTTGAACTACTTTACCTAATGTTGATAGCCATCCTCGCTTTTGGGAAGTAGTGTGTTGGGTGGTGTTTTGTGCGGGTTGTTGGATTTGGGGTTTAGGTTGGTTTGTTGTAGAGGCTTGAATTGTCTTGCCTGCATTAGGCCTTTGCGCAGCCAAGCGTTGTTGCTGTATTCGGAATTCTTCTGCTTTCGTGTTGAGAATATCAACGGTGAGCAACATTACCTGCTGGATGCTGTCGGCATCGTTTGAAGCAACACGAGGTATAGATATATATGTTGGTTCAGCTAATGCTTGCCACTCGTTTTTTAGATATCCTTTTTTTGAAAGTTCTTTGTATTCCAAATACTCTGATGTAAGCCATCCTCTGCTTTCATAGTCAATACATGAACGAGCGTACCATGCCAAAGCAAAATTTTCATCTTTTTCTACACCTTTTGCATACACGAATGCGAAAGCCACACCGGTTGCAGTTGTTCCTCCGCACTCCAATGCTCGTAAGTTCCAATATAAAGCCTTAGTGTCATCGGTAAAACACTCATCCTTATAACCTCCATAATATTCTGCTAGCATATCCATAGCCTTGACATCTCCTCTGTCTGCATATACTTTGAGATTTTCGAATGCTTTAGAGTACCATTCTCGAGCATTATCCTCATTTCGTTCTACGCCAGAACCAGTGACATGCATATTACCAATTAAATCCTGCGCAAAAGGATATCCAAATTCTGAAGCCTTCAAGCATAGTTCCATTGCTTTTGCATAGTCTGTCGGATAATTGGCTTGCCCCCATCGATACCAATATGCTAATTCATACATGGCTACCACGTTGCCATCCTGAGCTTGCTTCTCTATATCAGCGGGGAATCTTTTTTTGGGTAGTTCTTTTTCATATAGAGTTTGCGCGTGTATGGATAAGATGCTACTAACCAACAAAATTGTTAGAAAGATTACCTTTAATAAATGTTGTTTCATAAATACCAGGTGTATTGGTTGGGGATTAAATAAAGTTTATTGGGACAAAATTTTTTAGCCTTTATGAGGCATCATTATGGAAATTTATTTTGTGATAGCAATGTTGTTGGAGTGTCTCAACAACAAGATAGTATAAATGCGGCAAATGAATTACAAATTACCCCCATCCTGGGTTCTGATGGGGGTAATATAATAAGGTTTAATATTAAGAATTTACTTAATCTCCCAAGTTTCACCCGAACGCAATAAATCGTCCATGCACTTGATTTTTGCCGATTGCTTAACCTCAGCAACCTGCTCCTCGACCTTCGTGTCGTAAACGTTGCTGTCCTGTACGTCGCGGATAACACCTACTGCTACAGGGTATTCTGGGAACTTCATCGCAGCCAGCATTGAGTGCAGGGTAGTGTCCTCAGTGTGGGCGTCGTGGGTGAGGATGTCATCTATAGTGTAGCCATCTTCGCCAATGGTCACAACCTTCAGACGCATATCCTCAAATACTAAACCCTTGTTGTTACCCTCGCCAAAAAGCATCTTCTCGCCATGCTTTAGCGTGATGGTATTCTTTAAGCGTGTCTGTCGGTCGCCAGCAAAAGCAGCGTGAGTCTTGTCGTTGAAGATTACGCAGTTTACCAATGCCTCCACAACAGCCATGCCCTTGTGCTTAGCAGCGGCAACCAAACAATCCTTTGTGAGCATAACCTCCATGTCGATTGTGCGGGCGAAGAAAGTACCCTTAGCGCCAATTACCAACTCACCAGGGTTAAATGGCTTCTCGATAGTTCCATAAGGTGAGGTCTTGGTAATCTTTCCAAGTTTAGTGGTAGGTGAGTACTGACCCTTTGTAAGACCATAAATCTCGTTGTTGAAGAGGATCATGTTAAGGTCGATGTTGCGACGTATTGCGTGGATGAAGTGGTTACCACCAATCGCTAATGAGTCGCCGTCGCCCGAGCATACCCATACCGAGAGTTCGGGGTTAGCTACCTTGATACCTGTTGCAATGGCATTTGCACGACCGTGAATGGTGTGGAAGCCGAAGGTCTTCATATAGTAGATGAAACGTGACGAGCAACCGATACCCGAAACAAATGTAAACTTATTGTGTGGAATGTCCAACGCATCAGCCACTTCAGGCATAGCACGCTGAACTGCATTCAAGATGGCGTGGTCGCCACAGCCTGGGCACCACTTAACAATCTGATCGCTCTTGAAATCTGCGGGTGTATATTTATATTCTGCCATAGCCTTTTATAGTAATGAGTTAAACTTATCCTTCAGCTCAACGATTGTGAATGGCTGACCTTCAGTCTTGTTGTATTGCTCGAATGTGTAGTTCTGGAACATCTGGCGAAGGTAAGATGCAAACTGACCCTCGTTAAGTTCACAAACCACAATCTTCTTGTGACCCTTCAACAACTCCTCCACGCCGTGAGGCATTGGGTTGAGGTAGTTGAAGTGCAGAAGTGAGATGCTCTTGCCCTCCTCCTGAAGCTCCGATACGGCAGTCTGCAAGTGACCACGTGTACCGCCCCAGCCGATTACAAGTACATCAGCATCCTTCTCGCCCATAACCTCTGGTGTAGGCAACTCATCGGCTACCATAGCCACCTTCGCAGCACGTGTGCGAGTCATCTCCTGGTGGTTAGCTGGGTCGTATGAGATAGTACCCTTCAGGCAATCCTTCTCCAAGCCACCGATGCGGTGTTCCAAGCCCTCCTTGCCAGGGAATGCCCAGCCACGAGCCAATTTCTCGTTACGCGCATAAGGCATGAAGTCACCCTCGCACTTCTCTACGATTGGAGGGCAAATTGTTGGGTAATCAGCCATTGAAGGAATACGCCATGGCTCTGAGCCATTAGCGATAAAACCATCTGTGAGCAGGATTACGGGAGTCATATGTTCCATGGCAATCTTCGACGCCATAAATGCATAGTGGAAGCAGTCGCTTGGTGATGACGCAGCGATAACCACTGCGGGGCACTCGCCGTTTCTTCCATAGAGAGCCTGCATCAAGTCACTCTGCTCAGTCTTTGTAGGCAGACCTGTTGAAGGGCCTCCACGCTGAACATCTACTACAACCAATGGAAGCTCAGCCATTACAGCCAAACCCAAAGCCTCGCTCTTGAGCGAAAGGCCAGGACCCGATGTTGTAGTTACGGCGAAGTTACCAGCGTAAGCAGCGCCAATAGAAGTACAGATACCTGCAATCTCATCCTCAGCTTGAACGGTCTTTACGCCCAAGTCCTTGCGCTTTGCAAGCTCCTCGAGGATAACTGTTGCAGGAGTGATAGGGTACGAACCACAGAAAAGCGGCAAACCTGATTTCTCGCTCGCAGCACAGAAGCCCCATGCTGTGGCTACGTTACCATTGATTGAACGATAAGTACCCTTCTCCAGCGGAGCAGCTTCTACCTTGTAAGTGTTGGCAAACTGATGAGTATTTGCTGCATAGTAGTAGCCTGCATCAATAGCACGCTTGTTAGCTTCGGCTACGGCAGGATTCTTCTTTGCAAATTTCTCGTCGATATATCGCTTTGCATAATCCTCTGGACGGTTGTAGATGTAGAAACAGATGCCGAGCGCAAACATATTCTTACACTTCACCACTGCCTTGTTGTCAAGACCCATATCAGCCAACGCTGCACGGGTCATCGAAGTGATGTCGGGAATTACTACGTTGTAACCCTCCAAGCCAAGCTCCTCGATTGGGTCGAGTGTAGCGTAACCTGCCTTCTTGATGTTATCCTCGGTGAGAGTGTCACCGTCGATAATCACCGTAGCATCCTTCTTCAACCACTTACGGTTAGCCTTCAGGGCTGCTGGGTTCATTGCTACCAATACATCGCAGTAGTCGCCTGTGTTTGTCACCTTGCCGGCACCGATGTGTACCTGGAAACCCGAAACACCTGCCACCGTACCCTGTGGGGCGCGGATTTCGGCTGGGTAGTCGGGGAATGTTGAGATTCCATTTCCGATAAGGGCGGAAGTGTTCGAGAAGAGCGTACCTGTGAGCTGCATACCGTCACCCGAGTCACCCGAGAAGCGGATTACAACATCTTTCAGCTCTTTCGCATTAAGATTTTCCATAATGTGAAAATTTCTTATTTGGTTAGTTTTTTGTGTGAATATTCTGTTTTCTGCACTCCTTTAGGAGTGTTTAACTTTACAAAGATATATGTTTATTTGTGTCGTTGTCCTTTTTGGAGAGGATTTTTTTCTTTTCGAGGGCTATTTCGTAAATCTTCTTTTGCGGGAATGGGTAATTTTCTTTAACTTTGATATGGAAAACAAAATCTAAACAAAATAACCTATGAAGAAAATTCTATTTTTTGCAGTTGCACTTTTTATGGTGACTGCTTGCGAGAATCGCCAATGGCCCGAAATTGTGATGCCAGAGAATGAAGTGTGTTACGATGATCCCGTGACGGGCGGAGCAGCCGACCCTGTGCTTATATGGAACCACAAGAGCAAACAATGGGTGATGTATTACACCCAGCGACGTGCCAATATGCCAAATCCTCAGGGTGTTGATTGGGCTCACGGTTGCAGTATTGGTATTGCCACCTCACCCGATGGTAGTGTGTGGACTTATCACGGTGTGTGTCAAGGTGATAAGATGCTCTCTAATACTGATCCCGAGAAGCGTCACACCTGGTGGGCACCAGATGTCATCACCGATGAGAATGGCTTGTTCCATATGTTTGTGACCTATGTGCCAAACATCACTACCGATTGGAGTGGCCCGCGTGACATTCGCCACTATACCTCCGAGGATGGCTTTAATTGGCAGTTCCAGTCGGTACTTCCTCTTGAGGCAGAGCGTTGTATTGACCCTTGTGTCAAGAAGATTGGCGAGACATGGTATATGTGGTATAAAAATGAGTCGGTTGGTGGTTACACATGGATGGCTAAGAGTCCTAATCTTTACGATTGGGAGGTTGTGGGTGAGATGGCTCGAGATGTGGCGCACGAAGCTCCTTATGTTTGGGAGTATGATGGTCGTTATTGGATGATTGTTGATGCGTGGACAAAGCATATGCGTATCTACTCATCACCCGATGGCTTGAATGGCTGGGAGTTCTCATCGGAGATTACCCCTGGCGGTCATCCTGCGGTCTATATCATTCAGGATAAGCCTGTTATCATTGGTCATCTTCACGTCGGCGGTCGTCCTACGGTTATCCTCCTGCGCGAACTGAAATACGAGGATGGAAAGTTTGCGTTGAAGAAATAATTGGATTTTTTTGACAATTGTCAAAAGTTGTCAAAAACTTGGGGTTACTTTGCGACAAAGTAACCCTTAATTTTTTTTGTTATGTCACTATGGGATTGGCTGCTTGCAGCATGGATTTATGAAGAACTATTCGATGATGACTCGAACAATACTTCGCACGATAATACTCACGACTATGATTCGTCATACGACTACGATGATTATGAGGAGGATTTTTAATAATTCTCGACACCACGCATTGAAATAATGTTTAACTTTGGTAAAGATTTGCCCTCATTAAAATTGTTAAATTTTCACAATTGATTTTATTGTATAAATATGTTGATTTCAACAATGACATACAAAGAGATGTACGACCATCTCTCAAAAGATTTGAACAAAATCCAAATTAAAAAGGATTGCCTACTTCCAAAAGCAATCAAAGAGTTCAAAAAGGCAAAACGCTTTCCTACTTGTAAGTGGTACGAATACACTATTCCCACCACACAAAACAAGTATATTATTTTCTTTTACGTAGGTCATAGGACATTGGTAGAGAAACCATATGTAGGACATTGTGCTATTGTTTTTGAGAAAAACAAAAGATTTATTATGCAGTTAATTGCTGGAGGCTACAAGCATACCGAAGACTCCCCTGTGATACTCATCCGCCAAATACACACATACTCTAGTCATTTTTTTGAACGATACAACGAAAGAATACTAAAAAATAAATCTCTAAGCGCAAACGATATTGCTTGTATATTTCTATCTAGAAATCAAGAAAGAATGCCAATAAAAATGAATAGCAACATAAATAAGCACATTGAAGGGTATGGCGATAGTGCAAAGTTTGGATATAGAGTACGAGATGGTTTTTGTTTTGCGAGAGAAGCCGTACAAGGGACTATTAGCGAGGATGGAGATAGACACAAAGACAAAATAGATGCAATGATGGTAATGTATACGACTTTTATGAATGAATCAGATATGGATAAATCACAAATATCTGCCATTAACAAAGAACATATTCGCATTTGGTCACAACACATCCAAGATATACACAAGCAAGCAAAAGACGGAGTTGTTACACTGACATTAGAAAAATAAAAAGTATAATAATTTTATGATTAACGACTACAACGAGGTTAAAGAGTGTGTTTACAAAGATGAACACTATTCGGTGCGTGATAATGGCGCAATATTTCGTCATAAGCGAGAAGGCAAAAGGCTTCGTCTTGATGATGAAAGATGGACATTTGGGTTCAAAAATTCCAAAACGGGTTATATGTTATTAGGTGACCATAGAGTCCATATAATCGTTGCGACAGCTTTTCTTGGAGAGAGGGATTCAAAAAAGTTTGTAGTGGACCACATAGACACCAATCGTTGTAATAATCGTGTAGAAAACTTACGCTGGTTTACTCGTTTAGAAAATGCTTTGAACAATGATATTACTCGCAGTAAGATTATTTTTATATGCGGAAGTATTGAAGCGTTTATTGAAAATCCAAATATATTGCGAGAAAGACTCGATCAAGTCAAGGAGCCTTCGTTGGAATGGATGCGTACTGTAACCAAAGAAGCGGCTGCTACGGCGTATGAAAACATAAAACGATATTGGGCAGAACAAGCAAAGAATCCCAAACCATTGGTTGGGGGTAAAATGAACGATAGTGTGTATAGCAAGCAGTTGAATATCACTCAATATGTGCCAATATCGCCGAATAAAGACATCTCTGCTAAACCAATTGATGCTATATCACAGCAAAATGACGAAACGCAACTACAATCGCTCAAAACCGATTTAGTTAAAGCTAAATCTCCCGATATAGCTTGGCAAAAGAACTGGGAACAACTTGCGCAATTTCCATGTTGCCCGACATCTGTTGGAAGTAGTCCGCTACAAGATTATTACAACCAACTTATTCTAGGAGAATATTGCAGCATAACAATGTTTTCAGAATTCGATGTTTTCGCAGAAAGAGTATATAAAATATCTTACACAAAAGCCAATGATGCTTTAATCCTTCTTGGCAAAACATATAACTATTTAAGATTGTTCAAAATATATTTTTCTGACGGGAAATTTATTCACGAACACATACAAAAGTATGAAAGTAGTCAAGACAATCAGGCGTTCGATCATTTTTTATCAGAACTAGGCATTACGGCAGAAGAGTATAGACTAAAAGAATTATTTTCAGAGTCGAATTTAGTTAAAGCCAAATCGCCCGAAACAGCGTGGCAAATGAAATGGAAAACGCCAACAGATTTTTTATGTTGCCCTGATACGATAGGAAACAATCCTATTGAAGAATACTATAATCGAATTGCTATAGGAGAAGCCTATAATTCGACAAATTTTTATGGTAGTAATGAGGTGCAAAAAGTTATCGATAAAGCACATACAAAGGAAAATACAATTATTGTATTAAGTTACAATCCCAATAATATAAAGCATTATGCTCTCAGTAAAATTCACTATTTTGAGGGCAAGTTTATTCATGAAAGTTTAAGGACTTTCTTCGAGGAAGATGGTGGTCGAAAATACTTTACCTCGGAACAAGGTTTAGAGTGGAATGGAGAAGATCCGTTTGATGATTATTGCTAATTTAAATAAATAGACAACTATGCTCGCCTACACCTACATATCCTACGGCAAGTTCGAGTTAATTGACAAATCGAAGTTCAAATTATAAGATTAAGGGAGCGAAAAAGCCTAAACTTTTTCGCTCCCTTAATCTTCTCGTCATTGCGAGTAGAGTTTTGGCCCAATGTGGAATCTCAACCTTTTTTCCTCTCCGCCAGATATACGCCCACCAGAATCAGCGCAGTTCCCGCAATCGCCAGCGGCGTGATTCTTTCGCCCAATAGCAGATTGGCGGTAATCATCGCAACGATAGGGTTAATATAGAGATAATTTGTCGCATCCACCGCGCCGAGTCGTTTGATTACAATATTCCACGTCATATAACATCCCAGCGATGCCAGCACGCCCAGATAGGCGATATTTCCCCATACCATAGGTTGTGCCATCATCTCCCACGTCACACCCCATGGTTCAACGAGGAAGTAGGGCAGTAGCGTCACCATACCATAGAAGAATATCTTGCGCGTAATCATCCCCGAGGAGTATTTGTCCTGCACCTTAG